>JADFJB010000144.1 GCA_022566355.1 candidate division KSB1 bacterium | reverse complement strand
GCCATCATCTAATAGATCAGATGATAATTGATCAATTTCTATTTTTGAATCACTTTGTAAATGATTAATAAGAACTTCATTGATATAAATGGGGTCCTCTTCATCTCTTAGAATTACCCAAGTATTAAATTCTTTCGTTCTTTTAATCTTTAATGACCAAATTAGTATTGGAGCTACAGTCAGTTTATTATCCGATTGATCTCTTCTGACAAGTAGAGGAAATCCAAATCCAAAAGTATTTATACCTTTTTCTGATTCTATTGCGTCAGTCTGATTAATTAAATTTTCAAATGATTTCGTAATTTTTACTAATTGAGTTTGGTTATCCTCAAAAAGTGAATTCAAATCAGGTACGTTGTCTTTCCAACTTATTTTAAATTTTAAGGGTTGTTCAGTTAGAAGTGCATTGATGAAGTTTTTAGGTAAATCTTCATCTATATGGGATAATCTTGTGAGGTCAAATTTATATCTTGAACGTGCTGGCATTGCATTTAAATGTACACCTCTCCGGCTACCAACTTTCAGTCGGTTTTGTAATTCAATTAGTAGCTTTTCTGTTATTTCCATATTCGATTCTTTTGCATTGGCGAAATTATGGTATTTTGGTTTTTAACGCTTTACCTGTATGTCGGCAAAAAACCAAATGTGCTTAATGTGAGGCTTTTCCTGTATGATGCACAATGTTTGTGTATATTCATTGTTCATACACTGTCAAAAAGTGCTGAAATGTTTCTACTACAAAAGATTTTTTATCTGTGCTTCCCCAATATAACAATTAACCCTCAGACCCCGGATCACTAAATGCGGCCAGTTTACGAGCCAGCCAGTTACAAATAGAATCGGTTACCAAATTGTTTTTAGTTTTGATTGTTGTAAATTTTTATCAGCTGTTACTAATGGAGCATTCGTGACTATAGAGGTTGCCAAAATTAAGCGATCTGCAGGATCCTGATTTATTTCACTCGCTAAATTTATTGCAAGTTCAGCTATCTCCGGTGTTATACCTTTAAATATATAGTTATTTGAAGCTTTTATTAATCCAATCAACTCTTTGTAGGTAATATCAATTATTACTCTTTGTTTTTTCATGAGCATCGCTATTTCCCATAATGAAATCTCACAAAAAATAATGCCTCCAGTCTGTTGAGCTTTTCTTATTTCTTCTTTGGCTTTTCTACTAACTAATTTCGGGTTTAATGCATCCCAGATAATGACATGAGTATCCAAAGTTACCATTATTCCATTACTTTCCATTGAACGTCAACAGGTGAAATCACATCATTAATAACAGCCGTTTTACTAATTTCTTTCAATTTCTTTTTTGCAATTTCCTTACTATATTCCGGAGGAATTAGTTTGGCGACAACCTTACCCCTAGAAGTGATATTTATTATAGCCCCATGTTCTATCTCTTTTAATACCTTCATCAAATTTACTCTTAGATCGCTTACAGCAATGGTTTCCATAATATACTCCACTAAACAAATTGTACGTTCTAAATGTACAAAACTTCGAATAGTGATTCAAGAAGTTTTTGATATTCCCCTTTAAATTATGAGAAACTTAGTCAGACTATTTTATCTTCTTTTTTGTAAAACTTAACCCTCAGACCCCGGATCACTAAATGCGGCCAGTTTACGCGCCAGCCAGTTTCGACAGAAATCCGGCAAATGCCAGACAAATTTATACAGGAGCATCATCCTGAAGGGATAAGTATAAACCGCTTTTTTCTTTGCAACGGCTTTTATCATCAGTTGGGCTGCTTTGTCCGGATAGAGCAACCAAAATCGATTGGGATTGCCCCGGTTGATCGGGGTATCGACAAACCCCGGGTTGATAATTGTAAACTGGATTTGCGGTAGTTCAGCCGCCACACTTTGCAGGTAGTAGGTTAGCGCTATTTTGGTCATGCTATAGACTCCCCGGGCGGGAAGACCTTGCATAGAAGACGCCGAGGAAATACCAACGATCGTGCCGCTACCGTTTGCAACCATATAATCCAGGCATGCTTTTGTGGTATAAATAGCTCCTTTTATATTGGTATCGATCAAGGTTTCGACAAAATCATAGTTCCATTTTCGATAGTGGGTATTGCCGGCAACACCGCTATTGATCCAGGCGACATCGATCTTTCCCGCATATTCATGAAATTCCCTCACAGCAGATTCCACAGCGCTTCTTTCCCGAACATCACACGATTTGATCCAAAACTTACTACCGGAGTCCCGGTGTTTGTCAGCCAGTTCCCACATGGGTTGTTCCCTGCGACTCAATAATCCTAATTGAACATTATAGCGAGCAAGCGCTTCGGCCAGGGCATAGCCCAAACCTGAAGAAGCGCCTGTTATCAGGATGGATTTGCCAGACCAATATTTTTTTAGTTTTGGGTTCATAATCCTTTACCAAGTGTTAAATAATCAAATGCGCTCCCAGCAATAAATCACCGGGCAATTTTCATCTTGCACTCAACTCTAAATGGTTAATTAACTTGGATAATTCATGAATTATAGTTTTAAGCTTAAAGTTTCATAATTGTCATCCCGTCGCACAGTCTGTCGCAGAATACACATATCTGGCGAAATGTCATTCTGATCCCGCCTGGACGGGAGAAGAATCTTGCTGGTACTGCCCTTAATAACCTGATTATACAAGAGTTACAACGAGTTTCAAACAAGATCCTTCACTCCGCTTCGCTCCGTTCAGGATGACAATTCCAGGCTTTTTGCCTATTCTGCAACAGCCTCCGCAACGGGATGACAATGTTAAGGATTATGAATAGATCAGGTTTAATTAGCTTAAAATAAAAGATCAAAAACACATAATGGAAGCAAATCACCCAAAAAAAATAAGTCTTGAATGGACAAATGAATAAACAGAAGACAAGAAAGGGGCTGTCCAATAAGGTTGCCTAATTTGACTACTCTTGGACAGCCCCTTCTAATTTTCAATCCTTTCTATTTAACCGCTATTTCGCAGCTATCTTTTCCTGAATTAAGTTCATTTGTTTGTACTTGGTCCTGTATTTTTCATACAGCTGGGTATGCTTACTAGACAAATCGATCCTTCGGCCCTGGATGAATTCCATAGTCACGTTAGTCATGATTTCCAGGGGATCGCCATTGGCGACGAACAAAGTCGCATCTTTGCCTTCATCCAGTGAACCAACTTGGTCAGCCACACCAAGGATTTGCGCCGGGCTTAATGTGATTGCCTTCAGCGCCTCTTCCTTGGGCAGCCCAAATGCCGCAGCCATTGCCGCATGATAAGGCAGATTTCTTTGATTAGCAGCGCTGCCTCCGCCGGCGATACAGAATTGAACTCCCGCATCCAACAGCTTTTTGGCATTCGTCAATGGCGCATCATAAGCTTCCCAACGGCGCATGGGTGAAACCTGGATAGCATCAAGAATAACGGGGATATTATTTTCAACCAGCAAATCTGTAACACGCCAGGCATCCCGGCCGCCAAAAAGAACCATCTTCAAGTTTTCACTTGTTGCCCAGTCCACAGCGGATTGGATCTGCCGGATTTCATTTGCACGAATGAATACAGATGCTTCACCTTTCAAAAATGGGATCATGGCTTCCCATCGCAAGTCAGAATCATGATGCGGAATTCCTTTTTTACCTTCCGCTTCTTTAGCGACCATGTAAGCTCTGGCTTCGGCAAAGGCATTTTTGATTTTGTTTAATTGCTCTTCTCTGCGTTTTTTCTGCTCCTCCGGGGAGGATTGCGCCCGCCGAAAGAAGCGGCCGCGTTGTGTACCCATTGAAGGCCAGCTGACATGCAACCCAACCGATGATTTGAGAGTCATACTTTCCCAGGTCCAGCCATCCATCATTACCAATGCAGATCGTCCGGATATAATTCCTCCGCTTGGAATACTCAGCGCCAATGCAACGCCGTTTGCCCTGGCCACAGGCATCATTTCCGAATCCGGGTTAATTGCAGCTTCTGCCCGCACGTTGGGATTGATATCACCTCTTTCGGCGTAATCTCTCGTGGCTTGAACTGCATTAATTTCGACTAAACCTATATTTGAATTGGTTGAAATCAATGATGGATATACATGCATCCCGGTTATGTCAATGCGTTCGGTTCCGGATGGCAAGTCGATATTCGTACCGATTTTTGTAATTTTGCCATCTTCAAACAAGATCGTACCACCATAAAGTATGCCATTACTGATGGTGTGGATTGTGCCGCCGATTAATGCAATAGGATGATCCTGTGGCGGCGCTGGGATTTGATCCGATGCAAAGCTTAGATTTATCGCTAGGATTACTGCAGTAATTAAAGCAATCGAGTAAGCCTTCTTATGGATTGATTTTTTCATCGTTGCACCTCCTGTCCGTTTATCTCCGTGGGTTTGTCCTTTGGCTTACCCTGCTTTCCCTTGGATTTTTCTTTTGCGCTTGCAGCCATTACCTTTTGAATGATTCTTGCCCGTTCTGCTAATACCTGACCTCGCATTTCCATATCTTCTTCAATATCAAAATATTTCCGTCCTTCTATCCAGGTTTGTTCACATTTGCTATAGGTTGAAAGCGGACTGCCGCTCCAGATCACGAAGTCGCCGTGCTTTCCTTCTTCCAATGAGCCGACATATTGCTCAACCCCGAGTTGCTTTGCCGGATTTAGCGTAACAAATTTCAACGCTTCAGAAGGATCGACACCGCCATATTTAACCGCCTTGGCTGCTTCCAAATTTAACCTTCTGGCTAACTCACCGTTATCCGAGTTAAATGAAACGACGACGCCGACTTCATGCATCAACGCGCCATTATAAGGAATTGCATCGACAACCTCGAACTTATAAGCCCACCAATCGCTGAACGTCGATGCCATTGCGCCGTGTTCTTTCATTACCTCGGCGATTTTGTAGCCTTCCAGGACGTGTTGAAAAACACGAATGCGAAATCCGAAGTCTTCGGCAACACGCATCAGCATTAAAATTTCATCCTGGCGATAAGAATGGCTATGGACGAATCTTTTGCTATTTAGAATTTCGACTAAAGTTTCAAGCTCCAAGTCTCTGCGCGGAGGAATGACTCCTTTCTTTTTGTTGCTTTCATACTCTTTCCAGGCATTTTCATATTCTACCGCTGCCCTAAAACGATCGCGGATAATTTGTTCCACACCCATTCGAGTCTGCGGATATCTCCGGGTTGGATCATTCCAGTTACTTCTCTTTACATTCTCTCCCAATGCAAATTTAATTCCCGGTAGAGCTTCCTTAAATTTTAACCCTTCGGGGGATGATCCCCAACGAAGTTTAATGACTGAACTCTTACCACCGATGGGGTTTGCCGATCCATGCAATTGATTCGCTATTGTAAGACCGCCTGCTAATTGACGATATATATTGATATCCTTGCTATTGATCACATCCTCTATACTAACTTCTGCAGTTACTGCCTGGGAACCTTCATTTATACCATTGATTGCAGTATGTGAGTGAGCATCGATCAATCCAGCCGTGATATGTTTGCCATTGCCATCAATCACATGAGCATCTGACGGCGCTTTCAATCCGGTGCCAATTTTAGCAATCTTGCCATTTGTGATCAGCATATCACTGTTGTTAAGAATACCATCCGGGCCGCTTGTCCAGATAGTCGCATTCTTGATTAAGATATTTTTTTTCTGTTCCAGTGGGCTCGTTCTGCCATAAGCTCCAGCCGGATAACCAAGAGCTGCCATGGTTGAAGGTTTATCCTTTGGTTTCTTGTCTGATGCCTTTTCCTTTTTCTGATCGGATTTTTCTTCATCCATTTCATCTATGCGACTCGCCATCCATTTGAAAGTCGTACCGTCCGGTAATTCACCCTGACCTCTTAATCGATCCTTGTCGACTTTCGCACTCATGCGGATCATGCCCTTAAAACCCATACTATCACCGGGCATCACAATAGTCATCCGATGATGATCTAACGTAGCACTTTTCAGATCAACCTTACCATGAGCCGACGATAACTTTCCTTTTAATTTTTTCAATTCACCGGATAATTCTAGTGTCGCATCCATAGAACCTGCATCGGCGAGAGTGAATGTTGTTTTCCATTTTCCACGAGGATCCACAGCCGCTTTCTTCTCGATCTCGTAGCGCGCACCTCTTACCCAGGTATCCATGACCTTGCTTTTACTTTTGAACAAATCGCCATCCATTGCAACTAAATTGGCCAGTTTACCTGCTTCGATACTTCCTAATTGATTTTCCATACCAAGCATCTGAGCAGGAATCGTGGTGAGCGCAGCTAGAGCGGCACTCTTAGCAAGTCCTCTCTCAACCGTTTCTCGAACTTTGTCATGGAATTTATCTCCTTTACCTAATTTTGCACTTGTAAATGCAAAGGATATTCCAGCCTCATTCAGGCGTTTTGGATTTTCGGGAGCTAATTCCCAATGGCTTAATGCATCCAGGCTTACTGACAGAGCTGCTTCCACACTAGCAACTTCCGGTACTTTTGGAAAATTGAGGGGTAAAACCACCGAAATACCGGTTGCCTTAATATCATTCAATTGACGATATTCGAAACCACTTCCTAATATTGCGGCTTTTAAACTGAACTCCTTAATGATCTTATTCGCCCGCAGGAAATTCAATTCATCGGTTACTTCTATCATCACCGGCTGTTGGCCCTGAGTTACATTTATCAACGATGCCAGGGTTAAGTTTTCTTCTGGCCGGGTTTTTCCAATTGGATTAGCATTAAAAACCTCATGCGCCGCACGATACCATTTTGTATCAAGCAGAGTTTGGCGGATAAGGGCAATGGCTCCCATCAAAGATCCAGGATAATTTCTGCCACGAACCCTGTCTAAGGCTACATGTTGATATACTTCTTTCTTGAGAATATGATCATGAACAGGCCCTTCTCCTAAAGTCACAAGTGCACTACTTCCGCGGAAAACTCCCTGGTTGGGGGTAATTAATGCAGTGGTAAATCCAAGTTTGCGCAGCTTTTCGTTTTCCTTGCTATCCGGCTTATACAAATCTATTGCCTTCAGATGCGACTTCACATTGGGGTTCCAGCTTTGTGGACCTCTTCGAGTATCCGGTTGAGGTTGTTGTGGCGTCGCTGGATTAAAGCCGGTAGTCCTTTGTGTTTTTGGTTTTGGCAAGCCAGCCTGGGAATTCATTTCGATAAAGCCGGCATATACGGTTAGTCCTGTATAATCCCAAATTCTTGCATCAGAAGGGATATTTATGTCGGCGCCAACCGCTTCAATTACACCATCGCGAACCACAATAGTCCCCTTTTCTATCACAGCCCCCGGCTTTTGGACAATTCGGGCATTCACCAATGCATGCACAGTGGGCGTATTCTCCCGAATGCCCTTGACAGGCCCAGTCTCTGTTTGAGACCATCCATCAGGCACAAGAAAGACAAGAAGCATGAAAATCGCAAGGATGTTCATACCAATTTGTCTGGTCGAATTATGACTCATAATCCTCTCCTTTATTTAGTGATTAGGTTTAATTTATACGGTACTACCATTAAAAAAATGAGCTTCAATACAGAATTTTCAAACTGAATAAATGTAAGTCTTAACAGGTGAAATGTTGGAATAGAAAACGAATAACGTGGGTAAAACTGCTTCTTTGTTTTCTTGAATTGTCATAACAAGAAGAAATTATATTTTCCCGAATTTTAATATAAGATTACCTAAATTAATTTCAAAACGCAAGCACTTTGTTTTTTATTTTTGTCAATCTGAATTCATAGCCCCAGGAGTCCCAATCTCAATAAGACCAAATATGTGCTTAGTGTCATTAAGGGGCTGCGACTTGAATGTCATTCTTTGAAGGTTTTTAATTCTGTGGTAATTTCGTACTACAAGCCGGCAATATCATGTTATTTTTTTTGCAAAGTTTTGGTTGGCCAAGATAATCACACAGATCAACAAACAACATGGGTTTTAAATAAAAACATAAAAACAATAATATAGCCACGGATTCACCCCGTTAGATAAAAGCATCAAGTTTACCAGAAAATACTAAAGAATTGTATCTAACAGGGTGAACACAGATAATACACGAATACGCCAGTAGGCGCACAAGTTTTAATAAATGGAGCTCTAAATTTCACTTTCCCAACATAAAACAATTCTACAAATTTCAAATTGAATGGTATGATTTTTAATTTTTTTTCTAAACGGATTTTATCAGTGTCAATCAGTTGAAAATCCGTGGCTTAATTATTTGGTTGCGGCCAAAGGCCGCTCCGTGAAACTCAATAGCTCAATTAGTTTTCACACAATCTCCTTATTCAAAGCAGAACGTAAAAAATGAATACTCCTGCATGAACAAATGAGGACAAACAACCGGTGAAATTTAAAGCCAGAATACTTTGAATGCTTGGTTTAAAATAACTTTTCGAAACAATTTAATTTATACTTTTTGCTTTTTTTCCAATAAATTCAATGGTACATTAATCAAAAACAAACATTCTATTTCATATTTCACATATTTCAATTTCATAGAGTAAGGAGGTAAATATGCAATTCAATCATCGGTCGTTTTTACTTTTGATTTTCTTATTATTTCTTCTAGCATGTGGCAACCAGGAACCCTTTACCAAAGGGGAATGGATCGATCTCACGCACGATTTTTCATCTGAAACGATTTATTGGCCAACTGCCGAAGGATTTAAATTGGAGGTTGTTGCCACTGGCATGACGGAGGGTGGCTATTACTATACCGCCAATAACTTCAGCGCAGCGGAACATGGCGGCACACACCTGGATTCTCCAATTCATTTTTCTGAAGGAAAAAAGTCTGTTGAGCAGTTGACACTTGATCAATTAATCGGAACTGCAGCAGTAATTGATGTATCAAGTGCTGCCCTGGCAAATCCGGATTATTTGATCAGTGTAGCCGATTTAACTGACTGGGAAACCCGGCACGGTCAGATACAGGATGGCGCTATTTTACTATTTTATACGGGTTATGGCCAATTCTGGCCGGATAGGAAGAAATATATGGGCACAGACCAGGTTGGTCCGGATGCCGTTCCCCTGCTACATTTTCCGGGTATCGATCCGGAAGCGGCAAAATGGCTGGTTGAAAATCGAAATATAAAGGCGGTTGGACTGGATACGCCAAGTATCGATTATGGCCAATCGACGTTGTTTGAAACCCATCAAATTCTGTACGAAAAAAATATTCCCGGATTCGAGAATGTAGCTCACCTGGATCAACTACCGGCGACTGGCGCTTTTATCATCGCCTTGCCGATGAAAATTAAAGGCGGCAGTGGCGGGCCGTTACGGATTGTGGCTTTTGTGGAAGATTAAATTTTGTATATTTTTTTAGGATAATAGGCGCTAATAGTGTACTCATCGATAATTTATTTTTGATAGAAAAGGATTCTAAAATCCGAAATCCGAATAACTAATTTCTAAACAATTTCGAAATTAGAAATTAGAAAACAATATTAATCCTTTATCGCTTTGATCATTTGTAATTTAGTTTTTATGATTTGTTTTAGAAATTCGAGCTTAGTATTTAGGATTTACTTTTCGTTCACTGGCGTTAGACTTTTTACACATTACCATCTGCGAAAAGGCTTATAATCCTATCTGAATTCCGGTCAATAACTGCGGTTCCGGATTCGCATATACATACTTCACTCTCACAGTTGGTTTCACATTTTTGTTATACCGGAAAACAGACCAGGCAGCATCCATTGCGCTTAATAGATGATTCGCTATAATTAAGGATGTCGCGGCAGTCGCCCACTTAAGGCTGTTGTTGCTGTTTCGCCGCGTCTCGTTAAAATTCAAACTTTTTCCTGAGGGTTGTGTATAGGTAGAGCCTGCATCCCACTGTACATCTTTCCAGCCGGCATTAAATTTTTCATAAATCCCGATTGCCTCGTAATACTCCGAGTTTTTCTCATCGGGCAATTCCACTCCCAGGAATTTTTCCTGGTCATTGGGTACAAGGGAGTTCCACCATGTTTGCCACCGGTCTTCGTCCCAATACTCATTGGCAATGTTTATATATTCTTGTTCCCATTTTCTACCTCTATCAAGGCTGGTTTTATAAGACGCCCATGCGCCAACTTCAAAGCCAAAAAATAGCAACCCTTTCAATTTGGAACCTGAGTAGAATTCACCACTCCCGGGGAGAAGAAATGAAAAGAATAAACCTTTGGGAATGGATTTGTACCTGACAATTTGAGAAATTTGATTTTGATCGGATTCCGGACAAATCGAGATTGTCCCATTTAATTTCAAAAATGCTGGTCCATAGATTTTACCGTGTAATCCAAGCATGGAATGAGAAGAATATTTTTCATGGGGTGTACCTGCTATGATATTTGAAACCATACAAATTGAAATAATAATAGACATGATCGAACGAAAAATATTCATGGTTTTCCTGTCATTAATAATTATTCACATTTTACCTTTCCTTTTTATGTTCTCGGCAGATTTGGAACTATGCTTGAATTCAGTTTTGGACTGATGTACTTACCAAAAAGATTTTTATGTAAATCGGGATTATCCTGATATTGCGGTTGAATTGAAAGGATTATATTTTTGTGAGGGAAAAAATCAGTGAGGCTAATTTAACTTGATCTATTCATAAACCTTATCACTGTCATCCCGTCGCAACGGGATGACAATTAGGAAATTTTAAGCTTAAAACTATAATTCATGAATTATCCAGGTTAATTTACTTTGTGATTTGAGGGATGTATGTGAGGACTCCCCTTTTGAATATTTCAGTTGGGTAATTTCAAATAAAAATGCATAATAACAATCTAACTACAAATTCAGTCAGTCAAAAAAAAATAATTTGTCGTTCCTGAAGTTTTGTTTAGGATTGTTCAGAATGCTCCATCACAGCGCTGAATTCCTCTTGTTCCCGGAAATATGGACTATTGAATTCCGAGCCAATTTCAACCGCCTTCTCTTTGTCAAAAGTAATAGCTCTTCTTGAATTGAGCGCTTTCTTGGAAATGGAATGGGTCGGTAAAGTCCTTTTTCCAATAAAATAGACTAAATGGGGAATTAAGATGTATATACCGCCTGTCAAAGTTATC
>JADFJB010000143.1 GCA_022566355.1 candidate division KSB1 bacterium | reverse complement strand
AAACTCGACAACTAGTGTCATCCCGGTAATCTTTTAAGCCGGAATCTAATCATTCCAAGCTGTTAAGATTCCCGCTGAAAGCATGCGGGAATGACAAAAACGGTGTTTTCGTTCAGGCACTAACTAAATTTTAGGGTCTTGAAGATAAGTTATTTATGAGGTGATTTCCAGCAATAAGGAGGTAGTTAGAAGTGGCGCCCTTTAATAACTTTTTCTTCTCTCATTTTTGTGGATTGCTGTTCTTTAGATGTTGAAAAAATTTAATTGGTTTCATCATTTTCCCATTTTACTCATTTAATAGCTTATCAATTTCTTCAACAGCACGATCTATTTCTTCAGCCGTAGTAAATCTCCCCACTGACAAGCGGATGGTTCCCATAGCGTATTCCAGGGGGACCTGCATCGCCTTAAGTACTATCGAAACATCAACCTGGCCGCTGTGACAGGCAGCGCCCGCGGAAGCTGCCACATTGGGTAATTCCGCAAGGATGGTGTTGGCTTCAAGCCCCACAAAGGAAACGCTGGAAGTATTGGGTAGCCGTTTGTCCGGATGCCCGTTAATGCGGATATTCGGGAACCGCATTTTCAATCCCTGTTCCAGACGATTACGCATTTCTAGCATGTGCTCTTGATACCTGGCCAAATTCTCATGGATCAATTCACATGCTTCACCCAATCCGACAATTTCCAGGACGTTTTCAGTTCCGGCACGGCGGTTTATTTCATGATCCGCGCCATGTATCAATTTTTCCAATTGCACTCCAGATCGAATATAAAGCGCGCCAATGCCTTTGGGTGCATACAGTTTGTGTCCCGCTATTGATAATAAATCCACTCCCAACTCATCTATATGAACCGGGATTTTTCCTACGGATTGGGCGCTATCAGTATGAACTAAAATCTCATGGTCATGCGCCAATTTGGTGATTTCTTTAATGGGTTCAATGGTTCCGACTTCATTATTGGCATGCATGATCGTGATCAGAGTGGTTTCGGAAGTAATGGCTTCTGCTACATGTTTTGGATTAATTAAGCCGAATTGATCTACCGGTAAAAAAGTAACTGTGAAGCCGTTTTTCTCAAGATATTTGCAAACCTGCAGAACAGCCGGGTGCTCAATTGATGAGGTGATGATGTGGTTGCCTTTGTCTCGACAGGCTTGGACAGCTCCTTTAATTGCGTAATTATTGGATTCGGAACCACCGCCGGTAAACACAATTTCGTCGGTCTCACAGTGCAGTAAAGCGGCCACTTGCTGGCGGGCTTTCTCAACCGCTTTTTTTGTAGTCACACCAAAAATATGGCTGCTGGAGGGATTGCCGAAATTTGAATGTAGAAAAGGCAACATAACTTCTGCTACATGAGGATCGATAGGTGTAGTAGCGTTGTAATCTAAATAAATTGAATTCATCGAATAAACTCTTAATTTCAGCTACTGATTCGCATTGCTATGGGGAATGGCATCTGTTCTACCATTGGGCTGAATCAAAATTTCCAACTCCCCATACGCTTCCCTGATTGCATTTTCGACAAACTCCGGGGATTCACCCCTGGCAAAAATGAAACCCAAATACCGCGAACTTTTTGGCAGTACCTCTACTTTTTGGCCTATGGGAATTGAAATGATGATACTCTCGATCCCTTCTACCTGGAGAGCCCGGTCTTTAGATTTCACCTCCTGAAAAATTCCCGCGCTTGGCGGGGGGATCATCATCACGCCTGCTGCCTGGGTTTCGCGTTTTATATAGCTTATGTCCATTCCTATTGCATTCATAAGAACGACATCCTCTAATGAAATCCCATTCGAGAATTTAAGCACTTCCGAACAGTAGCCGCCTATTGTACGGTTAGCGATTTCGATTACATAAACACCGTTTTCATTCAATCGTAACTCCGCATGAATAGGTCCCCGCTGCAACCCGATGGCTTTTGCTGCTTTCCCGATAGTACGAAAGATTTTTTCTTGTTGTTTGTGAGATAATTTTGAGGGCGTCACATAAATAGTTTCAGCAAAATACGGTCCTTCCAACGGATCCGGTTTATCAAATAAAGCGAGGATTTTTAATTCTCCATCGATCAGAACACCTTCGACTGCGTACTCATTTCCGGGAATATAATCCTCCACCAGGATATGTTTTTGTGTGTTATCACTTTGTCTTATGATCTCAGGATCGGATAACAAATCCCGGATCATCTGAAATGCGATAAGAAATTCATCTTCAGTATTCGCCCGAATTACACCCCGGCTTGCCGACAATGAGATGGGCTTAAGAACACAAGGATAACCAGCCTTTTTTGCAACAATACCGGCATCCTGGTCAACCTGGCATTTCTCAAACTTCGGTGACAGAAGTCCGTGAGTTTGTAATTTCTGCCGCATCAAAAATTTGTCTCGTGTCGCCTGAACAGCTGCAATTGGGTTATGAGGCAGGTCCAGAGCTTTACTCGCCATAGCTGCCAGGATCACTGTTTCTTCATCCACTCCAACTATAGCTGAAAATGGTTTTGCCTGGGCATATTTCATAATTTTATTCACAGCTAATACAGGTTTATGGAGATTCAATGCCAGGGTTGTGTTGGGAACCAGATCGGCTAATACCTGCTTCCGATCCGTGGCAATGACCGGTTCAATATTTAAAGAAACCGTAGCTGCCATAAATGCACTTGCACGATAGGTAGATGTTGGGAAAATGAGCAGGATTCGAGACATGATTTATTCAATTATTTTTCATTTAGCCACCCTGATAGGAGTCGCAGGGTGTTGAGAATAAAGGTGTCATTTTTGGTTTAACCACATGATTACCGATAAATCGAAAATTTTCCAGCTCGATTACGATATCACCTGGCAGTCTGCCTAAACCGATTTTTTGGATCCACGGCCACGCAAAACCCATGATGAATAAAAACAGACCACTAAATAGGAGGTTTTTTTGCATTTTCCTTAATAACTGTAAAATTCCACTATGGTAAAATATGAAGGGCTCTTCTCATCTGCAAGTTAGTTTTGGCATCATCACCTCATAAATTCTCCATTTATTGCGGCGTTCTGCCATAAATTTCAAAAAATAAATTAAGTGTTGATATTTTTTACACTCACAGTAAAGTGAATATTTTCCTGGGAGACCTGAGCTGGTTGGCAAGGGGTTCAGCCACTGGGATTTTGAAATTACATGTGCACTATGTAAAAATTGGGACAAATTCTTGATTAAATTGCTTTTAATTGCTTTATTCATTCAAAACAATTAGGAATCTTAAAATTATCAAATAGACGGGGTTTGCATGATGACATTCTCTCAAGAGTCAAATTCAATTATATAAGACCTATTCCTGGTTTGTTAAAACTACTGTGAAATAAAGAGTAATCAAAAATGAGACTGACTAACGAACAAAAGGAAATCATTGCCACTTCGGGAAACATCAAAATTAATGCGGTAGCGGGATCGGGAAAGACTACTACCATCCTTGAATATGCTAAAGCAAGGCCCAAGAATAAGAAGATCCTTTATCTCGCTTTCAACAAATCTGTAAAGTTAGAGGCAGAACGGAAATTTAAAAAAGCCGGACTAAACAATGTCAGGATTGAAACGGCCCACTCACTTGCTTATCATCACATTGTAAAAGGCAAAAATTATCAGCTGGTTCCCGCCTATAAAACTTATCAAATAAAGGATCTGCTTGGATTGAGCGGATTCAAAGAAAAACACACAGCATATATTATTGCCAACCATATCAATAAATTCACTTGTTACTTCTGCAACAATAGTGTAAACAAGGTTCAATCCCTAAATTATCTTGATACAATCACCGACCAAAAAGCAAAAACATTTGTCGAGAATTATTATGATATGATTCTCAAACAAACCCGGGTTTTGCTGGCTAAAATGGAGAACAGAGAAACCGAAATCACACATGACTTCTATTTAAAGAAATTTCAACTGGCGAACCCATCTTTGACCTACGACTATATTCTTTTTGATGAAGGACAGGACGCTTCGCCTGCGATGCTTGATGTGTTCCTGAAGCAAAAATCAACCAAAGTCATAGTTGGCGATACTCATCAACAGATATATGGCTGGCGCTATGCCATTAACTCATTGGAAGAAGTAGATTACCCAAGCCTCAGTTTAAGCACTAGTTTTCGATTCGATCCTGAAATTGCATTGCTGGCAACCAGAATTCTAGATTGGAAAAAGCATTTTATGGAATATAAGCCTGTTAAGATTATAGGCGCAGGAAATTCCGATACTGAAAAATCCAAGGTAACAATCGCCAGGACAAATCTATTCTTGTTGGTCAAAGCCATCGAACTTCTTATCGAAAAGCGGGAAATTAAAAACGCCTACTTTGAAGGAAATATTAATTCCTACACTTACGCCGGTGAAGGGGCTTCCATTTACGACGTGTTAAACTTATACAACGGCAATTATCACCTGGTAAGAGATAAGCTCATCAAATCCATGCATAGCATCGCTGAATTAGAAGAATACATTGACAAAACAGAGGATGCTGAATTAGGAATGATGGTTGAAATTGTCGAGAAATACGGAAATGACTTGCCAGACCTGATCAAAGAAGTAAAAAGCAAGCATTTACCTGACAATCAAAAGGACAAAGCTGAAATGATTTTCTCCACTGTGCACCGTTGTAAAGGAATGGAATACGATGATGTAACATTGGTGAATGATTTCATCAATGAGAATGATATACTAAAAATAATAGATAAAGAGGAGGAAAGTTTTGAAAAAAGAAGACTGGCAGAAGAAATTAATTTACTGTATGTGGCTGCAACAAGAACAAAAAACTCGCTGAATATTCCAAAAGAACTTCTACCCAGGTCCAGGATTAGCATTCTTGAGCCAACAACCACAGAAATAGAAACGAAAATTCATGGCATGGAGATTCAAGAAGAGAATAGTAAGACTTACGTTGTTGGAAGAATTAGGAAAAAACATAAAGCTGCTTATCTTCCCTGGACAGATGAATTGGATCTTGAATTGACTGAAATGATTTTCAATGAGACGCCAGTTAAGGAACTTGCAAAACATTTCGGACGGACAGAAGGAGCAATTCGCACCAGAATTATTAAATTAGAGTCATGAGTCCTACGGAAACCGATAAAATTTTCCAAGTGAAACAAGTAGATCACATCGAACTATTTGTACCAAACCGTTATGAAGCTGCTGAGTGGTATGAGAAAGTGTTGGGATTAGAAATAGTAAAGAGTTACGAACATTGGGCTGAAGATCCACGCGGACCGTTGATGATTTCCAGCGATAACGGCAATACCAAGCTTGCCTTATTTGAAGGTCAACCGCAAGGCCGGAGAGAACCGACTGGTTTCCACCGTGTTGCTTTCCGTGTAAATGCTGTAAACTTTGTTGAATTCCTCAAACGTGTGACTGACCTGAAACTTTCGGATCATCGCGGTCAACCCGTCACATCCCAGTCTGCAGTTGATCACCAGCAAGCTTACTCCGTTTATTTCTGTGATCCCTATGGACATCGCTTGGAGGTAACCACATATGATTATGAAAACACAAAGAAGGCGCTGAATAGTTAGCCTAAATTATAAAATAGTTCCACGGGTTTTATTTCGATCGAGAAGTATTAACAAAAGAGGAGGTAGGTCATGAACAATTCCGAACTACTGCAACAAATTTCAATCAATAAGTTACCTCTAAATCAATTTCCTAGCAATCCCAAAACTGTTGAACTTCAATTTCAAATTTTGTATTTATTATTGAGTTCATTCTAAAAAGGTGGGATACCGATTCCATCGCTCTAATAAGTATTGATCATATGGCTAAATCCTTTACGTTACGCGAAATACATTTGCTTGGAAGGGGAATTAGAAATCTCTTCCTTTCCTGGCTTTTAATTATGAGTCGTCCTTGACAAAGAGCTGGAATATTGGCTGCAATTGGCATTGGACTTCAACAGTCGTGCTAAAATATCTAAAAAGAAGAAGAAAAAGCAAGCTTATAGTTAGACATTAATATTAATTCCCACTAGCTTTTTTTATCTAAATTCATAACGTCAGTGTTTTTCATGATTTTATAAATTGAGAAAGCTAATATTCAGGATGCCTGATTGCTTACCCCTTTTTTAAGAAATAATATTTGAATCAAATATGGCACAAACCAGGTATATAAAATCCTTAAAAGGAGAAAGAATGTCCGTCATAACCCAATTAAACTGCCCGAGGCTAAATTTCTTAAGGCGCGGTAAAGTTCGTGAGATTTATGATTTTGGCGATCGATTACTGATCGTTGCAACCGATCGTATCTCCGCTTTTGACTTTGTCATGCCAAACGGCATTCCACAAAAAGGACAGGTTCTCACACAGTTATCCCGATTCTGGTTTGGCAAAACGGAGCAAATCACAAAAAATCATTTAATCTCCACAGAGCTTGCCGAATTCCCTTCAGTTTGTCTTGAGTATAAAGACCAACTCGAGAAAAGGTCCATGCTGGTAATTAAGACCGAACCCTTGCTGGTGGAGTGTATCGTCCGGGGCTACATATCCGGCTCAGGATGGAAGGATTATAAACGCACCGGCGCAATCAGCGGCATCGAATTGCCGCAAAATTTACAAGAATCGGATCGTCTGGCCGAACCGATCTTTACACCGTCAACTAAAAGCGATACCGGCCATGATGAAAATATCTCTTATGACCAGATGGTCGATATTATCGGCGCAGAGCTGTCTCAAACCGTCAAAGAACGAAGTATCGAAGTGTACAATTGGGCGCGCAGTTATGGCGAAGAGCGAGGGATCATCATCGCAGATACAAAATTCGAATTTGGAGAACGGGATGGCGAGATTTATCTCATCGATGAGGTGCTGACTCCGGATTCCTCACGCTTCTGGCCTATGGATCAGTACCAGCCAGGACGGGCACAGATGAGTTTTGACAAGCAATATGTCAGGGATTATCTCGAATCCATTGGCTGGGAAAAGCAGCCACCGGTGCCGGAATTACCTGCCAATGTGGTAAAGAATACCAGTGCAAAATATACCGAAGCCCTGCGACTGTTGAGCGGGGAAACCCTTTAATGGAAAAATCAAAATGGCACGGATATGGCAAAACCATTCGCAGGATCGCCGGATTCTTATTATTAGTTCTGGGAGTTCTCGGTTTATTTTTGCCCATTTTACCAGGTATTGTATTTTTACTTCTAGCTGCGGCCTTGTTTGGGCGCGACTCCATCATCGGTCGTTGGCTTCATGACCGCATTCATTGGTTCGTTGAAAAAGCCAAAAAATTGAGCAAAAAGGAGTAACCTCATGGGTTTTAAATGTGGCATTATCGGCCTGCCAAATGTTGGTAAATCTACATTATTTAATGCCTTAACCAGTCAGCAGGTAGCTGCTTCAAATTATCCTTTTTGTACCGTCGATCCAAACCACGGCATCGTTCCGTTGGAAGATCCACGTTTGGAAATCATCCGGAAAATTTCTGGTTCGGCCAAAGCGGTGCCGACGACCCTGGATTTCATCGATATCGCCGGACTGGTAAAAGGCGCCAGTAAAGGGGAGGGGCTCGGCAATCAATTTCTCAGCAATATCCAGCAGGTGGATGCCCTGGCACATGTGGTCCGTTGTTTCGAAGAGGAAGATGTCGCTCATATAGAATCCGAATTAAACCCGGTACGGGATGTAGAGATCGTCAACCTGGAATTGATTTTGAAGGATATTGAAATCCTGACCAAGAGAAAGCAAACTCTTAATCGCACGTCCAGAGCCGGCGATAAAGTCGCCAGAAAAGAAAAAGAAATCCTTGAAGCAATTCTGGATGAAATCAATGAAGAAAAGATGATCAATGAATTAAAATTGGATGAGTACACATTCGGCTTGCTCAAATCTCTTGGCGTGCTATCCAACAAACCCATTCTCTATATTGCCAATGTCGATGAAGACCATCTTACCGACAGCCCGTTTGTGAAATCATTATTCGAATTTGCCCGGGGGAAAAACGCGGGTGTCTTACAAATCAGCTGCAAGGCCCAGGCTGAAATATCCCAGTTAGACCCCGAAAGCCAGGAACTATTTTTGCAGGAACTCGGCCTGGATGAAACCAGTTTGCAAAAACTGGTGCGGGCGGGATATGAACTGTTGCATCTCATCACATTTTTTACTGCCAATGAAAACGAAACCCATGCCTGGACTGTTCCAGCCGGCACCAATGTGCAACAGGCCGCCGGTAAGATTCACAGCGATTTCGAAGAAGGCTTCATCCGCGCCGAAGTGATGAAGATTGCAGATCTTGAAGAACAAGGCTCCGAGCATGCTTTGCGGGAACTCGGCTTAATTGCGGTGCACGGAAGGGATTATCTTGTAGAAGATGGGGATGTGGTTTTTTATAAGGTGAGGGGTTAGAGGGTGGTGTTTAATTCTTTGCAGAGATAAAACATTTTGATTTTTCTGAATCGATAATATAATTTAATTCGATCACATCAAAAATATTTATCCTATCACTTTTAAATAAAAATCGAATGACATACCCCATCAATCAAGCTCCATCTTATACCAGTCACTTCCCTTTTGTTTGTCAGGTTTAAAACCAATCTTTTTTACAAACCGGATGTGTTCAGGCACGTTTGTCTTAACCAGTAACTCCCTAAAGCCGTGTTTCAAAAAATGCTCCTCCTTATTTTCATAAATGTAAAAAGCATTTTTCAGATCGCGGTAATCCGGAATAACATATTCCACAATTACTTCAAGAACACCTTTGCCTCTTGGCTCGCCGATAAATATTCCGACCGGCATCATATTCCTTGAAACAACAAATACCAGTGGATCTTTTAGCTTGTTATAATCTACACCAGGGAAAAAATGCCTGATATCCTCATCATGGTATTCCAGAAAACGTTGAAAAAATGCTGAAGCTTGAAAGGATTTAACTTGAAATATTTCAAAATAATCTTTCTTGTAATACATCTGAAATAAGTAAATAATATCAATAATCGTGATAGATCCATTTAATACCAGTACCGGATACGCGTCAATCAGGTATCCGTAGGTTGCAAAAGTAGATGCCCCGAAAAGATTGATCCAACGCAGCTTCACCATTGATTTCATCATTAGAGAAATTGCAATTAACACGGTTGCCAGATAGCCGATAATTTCAAGCAAGTTCATTATAAAATTGCCAAAATTTTCTTACTCATACAGAAGAATAGTACCAAAAGCCACAAAAATTATTGAGACAAAAACCACCACGATGTAACAGACAAGTAAAACCAGGAGTTTTGAAATTGTCATCACTATGGACTGGCTGTACACCCGTTTCAGGCTAAGGAATAAGTAAACCGGTATAGCAAATGCCAACAACATAACGATCGGTTTATGGCTAATCATGAAAAACAATTTCATGACAAACAGGATCAAAAATGCAAACGAATGAAAATACAGTCCAAAAACCAAATGATTGACATAGAATGGGTCGGATCGCCAATACATCAATTTCACAAATAAAGCAAATACAGGCACCATGAGGAACATCAGTTGCGGTAATCGACGAACCAGAATTGCATTGACCAATTCGGGGTTTTCGTTCGCCTTTTTTAAATTTATAAAGAATTTATTCTTGAGGGATTTAGAAGTCGACCTTTCCCGCTCTGAATCCTCTTTCAACTGCACTTCACTTGTGTCCGGTGCAACCGGGTCTGTCCTGGTTTCTGTATTTGGCTGGACTGTTGCATCCGTATCTTGAGCCTTTGGCATTTTAGTAACTTTAAAAAGTTTCACATCCGAAAGGGCTAATGTGAAAAAGAATATCACGCTGATGAAAAGATAGAGTCTAAATGGAGAAACATAACGAACACGTTGGCCGGCATTAAACCTGACGGTCAACAATCCCGGTTTGGTTAATAACGGCACAAACGTACGGAAAAACTTCGCATCGAAAGTAAACACGTTTCCCAGGAAATCGGATAATAAGTGCTTGAAAGGAACATTCAGGTGGGTTCGTTTTTGACCGCAATTCCCACAGTAATCCTTTGTTAAAACTTCCCCGCAATTCAGGCAGTGCTTTTCTTTAGAAGATTCTTTTGTCATAAAGCATAAATGAATGATCTATCGATGTCGTTTATTTATAGTATTTCTCATTTAATAAACACCTCTTGCTGTTCTGTTCTATACCGAAAAATAATTCGCATGGTTTTAATTGTCAATCAATATTCCTCTGATTCCCATAATTAGTTTTTAGTATAAAAGCAAACCTCATTTTCAGTATTTTTATTTGGAATTGATATTTAATTTCATTGTTATATTTTTTAAAATCATGAATATTTTAATGCAAGATCATGGATTAGAGATTAAACTATTTGGAGTTGAATGTCTCAGGTTATCTGAGATACATATTCGGAATGAATCCATGGATCTCCTACTCAGAAAAAGGATTATATGCGAGTATAATTATTTCAATATGAGCTTTAACAACTGGACGAATACATATGACAATTGCTAAAAAAATCTTTTGCCGGTATTTTGGAAAAACATTTCTATTGATAATCCTTCATTTTATCTCCACTACAACTTATGCCTTCCAGGGGAATATTTTGGAGGCTCATTTTGATACTGGCACGGACGGCTTTACTTATGTTGATGACGCCTTTCGCGCAACGAATCAACCTGCATATGCATCTGGTATTCACATAAACAATGGTGGTTTTAGTGGGGGAGCGCTTCAGGTCGACCTGGGGGGAATCAACGGAAATGATATACTAAATATGTCGGGTGGTTGGCGACGCAGTTTTGTTGTAAATTCCCAAAATAATGTAGTGGTCATTTTTCGCTATAACCTGATTCAATCTCCGGATTATGAAACCGACGAAGTGAGCCAGGTGCTTCTAAGTATAAATGGCACACTTTATGGAACGGCATCTAATGACTATGTGGATACTATTGTAGGTGATGGTAACGGCGGTGGTTCTGAAACCACCGGCTGGAAACAGGCTTTTATTTATCTAGGCTCTTTAACGACTGGCACCCATACTCTCACAATTGGCGGTTTTAATAATAAGAAGACCACGGCAAGTGAAACCACCCAGATCCTGATTGACGATGTTGTAATCGTCCATAGCGCTAATGTAGGACCGATTGCTGACGCCGGCGGCCATCAGTCTATCCCGGATAAGGGAGATGACGGGATTGAAACAGTCACCCTGGATGGTTCGGGTAGTTACGATCCCGACGGTTCAATCGTGAGCTATGAATGGAGTGAGAACGGAAACCCGACTGCCCTTGGAGAAATTGCAACG
>JADFJB010000142.1 GCA_022566355.1 candidate division KSB1 bacterium | reverse complement strand
TCAATCGATAAAAAATTGACATTTAACCGAATAACTTGGTGGCTATGAATTATCCAGGCTAAGTATTGATTCCGGATAATCTATTGTTAGTAAATACGTTGAAAAGAAAACGGGGCATAATATACCATCTACCGATACCATTTCACGAATGGCGATTGTTTTCATAACTGCTTCTTCAGATATATCCGTATTTGTAAAATTTACGTTTTGTACTTTTACCCTTTTGGAAATAAGCTTGTTGTCAGATCCAGGAGTACGTAGCGGGTCTTCTTCAAGAGGCTAGAGGACAGAGATTAGAGGCTAGGAAAAAGTTGCAAAGTAACAAAGGCACAAAGTAACAAGTATTAAAGAGAAAATACGAGCCGCGATGGAGTACGGAGACATGGAAAATCGAGAACGGAGAAACGAAAAAATAAAAAACCCGCGTGTCATCGCGAGGAGTTCTTGCTTTGCTCAGGATAAATTCCGCGACGTGGCAATCTCCTTGGCGTAAGACTTGAAAGGGAAACCTGCCAGGTTTTTTTACAAAAATAGCGCTGACATCTATCATGGATGTCAGCGCTATTTAAATGCAAATGGTTCCAATAATTAATTTAACTATCAAATTTCCCGGCACACAATAATGCTCCGCCCATAAGGCCCCAATCCTTTAATAAACTGGACACAGCCATTTGCCTTGTTGCTTCTTCCATCGCCATAGGTATGTGCATGGTAAGAATAAAAATTAACAGCATAAGCGCTAACAACAAACAAGCTAATCTTGCATGTTTTAATGATAATTGCCACTGCAGCAGCAATAAGCGCCACGCCAACCAGATAAACCCAAAATATACCACCGGGAATAAAAGATGGCACCATACCAGCCATATCGCCGCCTTTCATAAAGTGCATCAGGCCAAATATAGCAAACGGTATGGCATAGATAATCCTTGCGTAGCAATCAATTAGTGCTTTCATATGAACCTCCCAATTTATTGGTTTTGATGTGAAAACAATTAGATCTTAAAAGGTAAATTGTATCTTTGTTGTTGACTTTTAAATATTTTTGACCGGATTCTTGTTGTAATTTTGCTATAAAATACTGCAAGATCGGGGTCAATTTCGACCAACTTACAGACAAAGATACAATTTAGCAACAGTTATTTTAAAAAATTTCATATTTATTAATTCAACTACCTGGTTTATGAGCAAGAATTTTCATAAAACAAACTATTCTATTTCACCAGAAGATAAAAGTTTTTGAAAAAAAGAAATGATTCTAACAAATAAAGCCAGCAATATTAATATAATATCGGAGTTGCTATTTTATAATTAAAAGTGAATCCCTGATTTATATAACCCCAGAAATGGATTATGAAATTATTATTTTCGGAGTATAAATCCGATTACCCCAACTATATTTTTCCATATGCTATTTGGGCTATTCCCGATCCCAAAGAAACGCCCGCGAAAATTTTTGAGTACGGGTTTTTACCCAGTAATCGGGATATGACGCAATATTACCTGTGCCGTCATATTAGAATTAAATTGGACAACTTTCGACCTTCTTCTGAAAATCGCAGAATACTGCGAAAATGTGATGGAATCGAATATAAGCTGTTGATCCGGGATCAATTTGAATATACACAGGATTGGCGAAAATTTTGTAAAACTTATTCGGACATCAAATTTGGTAAAGACGTCATGACCTTCCATCGGTTGGATTCGCTTTTCAATTCCAGAATTCTTACACATGTCCTTATTTATTATGATTCCGAAAATGCCAAGGAAGTTGGTTTGGTTACATTATATCTCGAAGAAAAAGCCTTGGCCTATTATTATTATGCATTTTATGATTTAAATTATTATCAAAAAAATTTAGGCATGTTTATGATGACAACTGCGGTAAATTACTTTTCGCAATTGAAATATGAATCGCTTTATTTGGGCACATGTTATTCCAAAAATGCCCTTTACAAAACACAATTTAAAGGAGCACAATTTTTTAACGGATTCCGGTGGTCAGATAATCTGAAAGAATTGAAATACATGGTCGAAAGAGATCAATCCCCGGTGAAAAAACATCTGCTGGAAACGGAAGACTTTGTCGATTTGTTCTATGAAAACAAGTTTGCCCAAATTACAAACCTGAGCAAATTTATTTTACCTTCATCAAAATAAGGGATCGTAAGCATTTTGAAGCCTTCAAAAAAACTATTCATTTTTTTTATTATTCTGATTTCTATTTTCACATTTGCTTTTTTTAAAAGAAATCCATTCCTGCAAATCGGCAATTTATCCGATGAAACACCACCGGTTATTCACTCTCATAACGGATTAAAACAAAAGGGCGTTAGCTGGGTAGCGGGCCGGCAGCCCATAACCCGGGAGGATTTTAAGCCTTTGTTAAAAAACCATGTTAACTGGATTGTGCAAACGCCATTTGGATGGCAACGGCAATACAATTTACCGGCGCTGGCTTTCAGTAAAAATGGAGGTATGTGGGGGGAAAGGGACATTGGTGTTAAAAAAACGACTGAGATTGCCGAGGAATTTGGCATCCATACATTGCTTAAGCCACATATCTGGCTAAGAAATCGAGATGGAAAGTGGCGGTCTGAAATTGAGATGGACAATGAAGAAGACTGGCAGACCTGGTTTGATAATTATCGTAAATTTATTTTGCATTATGCGAAACTGGCTGAAGAGTTGGATATTCCCGCTTTTTGTATCGGGACGGAATTACGAGCAACGGTTCGTGAAAGAGAGAAAAATTGGCGCAAAATAATTTCTGATATCCGAAAGGTATATCATGGAAAACTAACCTATGCGGCAAATTGGTATAAAGAATTCGAGGAAGTAAAATTTTGGGATGAGCTGGATTTTATTGGCATCCAGGGTTATTTTCCATTGAGTAAAAAAAAATATCCGACTGTAGAGATGCTTAAGAAAGGCTGGTCATCTCATAAGAAGAAAATTCTAAAGATTGCACAAAAATTCAATAAAACGATTGTATTTACGGAAATCGGTTACAAGAGCACGCCGGATTCCTCTATCGAGCCCTGGACATGGCTCAACCGCCAAACAAGGGGAAATGGTGAAGTTGATTTACAATCACAGGCAGATTGCTACGAGGCATTTTTCCAAACATTCTGGCATGAAGATTGGTTTGAAGGGGTTTATTTCTGGAAATGGTTTCCAAAACATGACAGAGTTGGTGGTGAGGGCAATAGAGATTTTACTCCGCAAAACAAACCGGCAGAAAAAGTACTGGCAAACTGGTTCGGAAAGTCTTAACGGGTGGATAATATTTTAAACCAAGGGCAATGATGAAACCAATCGGCATGAAAGAAATGAATTTGATCTTTAGTGTTACGGATGAAATGGGCATCCATCGGGAGGCCATCGAAGTTCCGCTGTTTCCAAAAGGGGAGGGGAATATAAAAGTGCTGCCGAAAAGTAAAATTGAGATTGTCATCCCGGCAACGATCGATCTGGTGGATTGGTTGCCGACAATGAAAGATCTGTTAATTGAGCTAGGGGATTAATTTAATGATTAACGTATTCACATCTTTCATCGCTATTAGCATTTAAACAAGCTCAGTAATGATATGATCACTGTCTCAAGGTTAAATAGTTTTAAATATTTATATGTCATAGAATTTATTTTTCTTGTGTTCAGATCGTGACAATGGAAACCCCGTATAGTTTGCTCAACCCCTGGTTGTGATTCGCCACGTTCACAGCATCGGGAAAAGATGTCACCCTGGGCGCGTTCCTTTTCTCCCATAATGCCGAGCATGGGCTGTCCAGAGTGTCATTGGTTTATCCATTGCTACTAAAAACTGCATGTAAAAATTTTGTCTTGGGAACAGCGTCTATCTCTTCTGCAAGATGCACCATCTGCCAATGCTCATCTGCCTTTTCGACCGTAGGTGAATGGATGTGGTACTTCCAGAACCGCCAACAAGAGGTTGCAATCGCGGCATATGCACAAAATAATTGCAAAGACTCCTTTTCCCGCTCTTCTAGCGCTTTAACTTGTTGGTATCCCATAACCAGTGCTCGAGCTTTACTCAATACCCATGTTGTTCCCTCTGTACACAACCCCAAAATTCCCATCCCTAAATCAAACACCTTGTAATAAAGACATGCTTCTTCAAAGTCTATTATAGCCTTCAGCTTACCTCTCTCGAACAAAATATTATCATAAAATACATCCCCATGAATTAATCCACAGGGTAACTCTGGCGGGATCTGCAGCTTAAGTTGAACCAACCGCTCCGCCAACCAAGACTCATACGCTTGATTAACGTTACGGCTAATGACTTTTGAAAAAAAAATGTAGGCCATAAGGGTGTCTATCGGGCAGGAAATCCGGCGCAGGTGTTTGATGTAGCCTGGCCATTGCCGCTCCTACTTGGCGCATCATGGCGTCATCAATATTCTGACAAACCTGCCCGGAAATGTAGGTCTTCAACATGACTGGTTTTTGTCGATAAACCAGTGTGACTTCTTCTGTAAGCAGCAGTACCAGGCGTGTAGTAGTAAAGTCGTACTTTGCCAGCAACAGTAATAATTGTCCCAGCTTAACTACATAGGCTAATGTTTTCTCATCGAAAACCGTCAGCACATATCTGTTTTGCGGTGTTTTCAACACATAACTGGAATTGGACGCTCCTCCCTCGATAGGTTTAAAATCCACAACTATCAGGCCATGGTGGTTAGCAATTCTCTGAATATCATTCTTCTGCAATTGTATGTACTGGGCCATTATAATCCTGTCTTAATTAGCTCGTAGTACCCTCATGAGAAGTGTGGTTTGAATCCGAGAAACCTTTGTCATGTTTGAAAAGTGCACGGAAATAGTTTTCTTATTTTTCATCATATCATGAATGTCTTCAAATTAAAAGTTCTTGTAACTTCCTATCATCACAAAAAAAACTCATTAATGTATTGGGTGTTCGCCCATCCATGTATCATAATTAAAGACTCTCTGCTCAGAAGTCAATGTTTTTCTTCTTAGAGAGCGTGGTCGGCATTCATAAATAGATTGGAAATATTATTGAAACACTAGATTACTTAAAAATCTTTGAAAAAATTGCCTAATCTTCATTATAATTAGACGTTACGGAATCCAATCTAACAAAATATTAATTTAAAGTTTAGGAATTATCAAAGGAGTTAAAAGCGCTATGCCAAAAAAAGCACATCAAAATGTAGAAGAGTTTGAATATAAAGCAGAGATGAAGCAATTGCTTCACCTTATTGTCAATTCTCTTTATACACACCCGGAAATTTTTCTTCGTGAGCTTATTTCTAATGCATCGGATGCATTAAACAAAGCCAAATTTAAAGACTTAACTAGCAAAGACTTATTGAACCCGGATTTACCTTTTCGGATTAATATTCATTTGGATTCAAAAAAGAAGACATTTTCAATTGAAGATACCGGGATTGGTATGACCAAAGAAGATCTCATTGACAGGATTGGCACCATTGCCAGTTCCGGAACACTGGAATTCTTAAAGAAAATAAAAGAGCAAGACAAGCCCTTTGAAAATGAATTAATCGGCCAGTTCGGTATTGGGTTTTATTCAGTCTTCATGGTTACAGATGAGGTTACCATCGAAACGAGATCGGCTGATAAAGATTCGAAAGGATATATTTGGACTTCTTCCGGTGAAGGTAAATTTAAAATTGAGGAATTCGATAAGAAGCAAAGAGGAACAAAGATATCTTTCAAAATAAAAAAATCTGCAGAAGAATTTAGTGAAGATTGGCGTGTTCAACAAATCATAAAAAAATATTCTAATTTTGTGGATTTCCCGATTTACGTGGGCAAAGAAGAAATTAATATTGTTAGCGCCATATGGCACCAAAATAAAGCTGATATAAAAGATGAAGAATTAAATGAATTCTATAAATTCATATCAAACGATTTTAATAATCCTTTGGGGCATCTTCAATTAACCATTGAGGGAAAAGTTAACTTCAAAGCCATCCTTTTTATTCCGGAAACTGCTCCCTTGCGGTTGTTTGCCGACGAAGATCTAAAATCGTTACATTTGTATTCTAACAAAATATTCATCCAGGATGATTGCAAAGAATTGCTGCCGGAATACTTAAGATTTCAATCAGGAGTTGTGGATACGGAAGATTTGCCACTAAATGTTTCCAGGGAAGTCACTCAATCTAGCCCGGCAATGGCAAAAATTAAAGATATTCTTACGGGAAAAGTACTCGGGATGCTTGAGGATTGGGCGAAAAAGGACCAGGAAAAGTATGATAAATTCTATTCGAATTTTAGCCCGCTGTTTAAAACCGGGGTCAATTCGGATTTTAAAAACAAAGATCGTATTATAGAATTATTGCGGTTTGAATCCACTAAAACCGAAAAGGGTAAATGGACATCTCTCAAAGAATATACAACCCGGATGAAAAGTGATCAAAAGGAAATTTATTACTTGTCAGGAGAACATAGGGATACGGTTGAACAAAATCCCAACCTGGAATACTTCAAGAAAAATGATATTGAGGTGATTTATTTATTGGATCCAGTAGATAATTTTGTTTTTCCATCGATTGCCGAGTATGACAAAAAGCAGCTAAAATCGATCGAAAAAGCGGATATTGACTTAAAGCAGGATGAGGATAAACAATCAGAAGCTTTGGAACAAGATTCGGCAAAGGAAGTAATTTCGGTTTTTAAGGATAAATTGGGTGATAAAGTTGAAGATGTGATTGAATCTAAGCGTTTGGTAGATTCCGCCGCAACACTCGTTGTTGGTAAAGAGGGCATGGATGCACAAATGGAACAAATGATGAAAATGATGAACAAAGAGTTCACCGCACCTAAAAAAATCCTTGAAATTAATCTTTCCCACTCATTGATTAAAAATCTATCTCATTTAATTAAAAATAAAAAAGATGATGACTTTGTTAAAAATTGTATCCTGCAACTTTACGAAGGAACGCTGTTGATTCATGGCGACCTGGAATCCAGAAATGAATTCGTTAGTCGAATGACCAACATTATGGAGAAAGCGACTGGTTGAAGAAATTGCCTAAAGTTTTAAGTTCATAAAGTGCCTGAAATTTATGTTCTTACAAACAAGCCAATTGCTGCTTAATAATTTATCTGATCCAAGGTAAGTTTATCCACGGCTTCTTTTTATCAAGACAAAGAAATGATCAATAAAATCAAGAATACCTTAATCTCCGTAACTTGTTTATTCTTGATTTATGGCTGCACAGCAAAAATGGTCTCTGAGCCAGCTTATGATTATTCCGGGATGGATAAATTATCTAAAAATGCTCATAAGAGAATTGAAAAATTTATCCGGGACACACAAAAAGAAGATTATCCTTACACCGTTTCTCCGGCCACAAGAATAGACAGCCTGAAAGTCAATAAACCTGCCAAGACTCTTAAGGTATTTTTTAATAAAGCATTTTCATTCGCACCGTTTCGAACTGAAAATGTAACTGCCTTTTATGCCGGTATGAAGAAAAGGCTTGGCCGAAAGTTCAGAAAATATACATTCACTGCATACTCTTTACGTGAACTCATTGAAGAACTCATTCCAAATTTTTACAGAAAAGATCAAAGCGAATATGATTTAAAAAGAATGCCTGATATTAAACAGGGGAGATCTAAGCCGATTGTCAGAAATAATAGCCATCCCTGGCTTCCTACCAATGGCTTATTCAACCGAAATATTGTTTTATGGCATAGTCACGGTTTTTATTACAATATCGATAAAGACCGGTGGATGTGGCAGCGTGCTCGATTATTCCAAACGGTTGAAGATCTCTTGCCATTGTCTTTTACGACCCCTTACCTGATCCCAATGTTAGAAAATGCAGGGGCGAGACTATTTTTACCACGTGAACGGGATACCCAACTCAATGAAGCTATTGTGGACAATGATTCTCCACAAACAGATTCTACTGAAATTAATTACGTGGAATTGGCCAGTGACTCCTTGTTGGTTTGGACGCATGGTTACAGTATTGGTTTCGCAATCGGGAATTTACCATATCCTTTTAATTACAATCCATTTTTACAAGGAACATACCGTAAAGTACACAGTGATACGGCTGAAACCGCTCAAATAGAATGGATTCCGAATATTCCGGAAACTGGCAATTATGCGGTTCACATATCTTTTGCTTCGATTGAAGAAGGAATTACTGACGCTAAATATAAAGTACATCATTTAGGCGGCATAACCGATTTTTCTGTCAATCAAACGATAGGTGGGGGTACCTGGATTTATCTTGGACGATTCAAATTCAAACAAGGTTTTCATCCGGATTCGGGCAAAGTCGTATTGACGAACCAGAGTGAACAACCGGGGAAATGGGTCACGGCTGATGCAGTACGGTTTGGAGGTGGTATGGGGATTATAGAAAGAGGTGGAAGAACCAGCGGCCGACCGAGGTTTATGGAAGGGGCTCGATATTATCTGCAATTTGCCGGCATGCCGGATACCTTGGTATATGATCTTCACGACAGCAAAGATGATTACAAGGATGATTACAAAAGCCGCGCTGAATATGTAAATTATTTACGGGGCGCTCCTTTTGGTCCCAATAAAAAAAGAGAGATTAAGGGTTTAGGTATTCCAATCGATTTGTCACTGGCATTTCACACGGATGCTGGTATTGTTGGCAATGATTCAACCATTGGCACGCTCTCCATTTACAGTATTGAGGACGCAGACACCGTATTTGTTTTTCCGGATGGTGTTTCCAGAGTTGCAAACCGAGATCTTGCCGATCTTATTCAAACTCAATTAGTTAGTGATTTGAGATCAAAATATGATTTAACATGGAATCGGCGGGCACTTTTGGATGCTCAATACAGCGAAGCCTTTCGGCCAAATGTCCCAAGCATGCTTTTGGAGCTTCTTTCCCACCAGAATTTTATGGATATGAAATTTGCCTTAGATCCTCGATTTCGATTTGATGCATCGCGTTCAATATACAAAGGAATCTTAAAATTCCTGGCTTTTCAAAATCGCTATGACTACGTCGTGCAACCGTTACCCATTACACATTTTTATGCGGAATTCACTGACTCAGCTGAAGTGACCTTGCAATGGAGAGGTGTAACGGATCCTCTTGAACTCACTGCCGATCCTTTGCAGTACATAGTGTATCGAAGAATAAATGAGGGTGGATTTGATAACGGGATCTTAGTTGATCATCCTGAAATTGTATTCAAAGAATTGCAGAGAGGTGAAATTTACAGTTTTAAAGTCACGGCTGTCAACCAGGGTGGTGAAAGCTTTCCATCTGAAGTTCTTTCTATATGTTGGCTGGGAAGTGATTATCCAACTTCATTGATTATCAATGGATTTGATCGCATATCAGGACCAGCAACTTTTGAGACTAGTGAGTCAGTTGGATTCCTGAATTTTCTCGACAATGGCGTTCCGGATAAATATGATTTGAATTTTACCGGCAGCCAATTTGATTTCTTTTTGAACTCAGAATATCGCTCAGACGATGCCCCTGGACATGGAGCCAGCTCTGCGGATTATGAAACAAGAATAGTGCCGGGTAATAGTTTCGATTATCCTTTCGTGCATGGGAAATCTATGTTGGCTAACAATCGATCCTTTGTTTCGGTCAGTGATGAAGCTGTCATGGACAGCTTGGTAGATTTATCTGACTATGGTTTTGTAGATTTAATTTTAGGTGAAGAAAGAGAAACGCACTGGCCAAAAGCCTATGGCGATACTTTACTCGGTACGCAATTCAAAACATTCCCGGAATCCCTGCAAAAAAAAATCAAATATTACTGCCAAAATGGTGGCAGCTTATTTATCTCAGGAGCGTACGTGGCTACTGATTTATTTGAGAACAAGCCAGATGATCATCCTGATGTTAAATTTGGCAGAGAGATTCTTAAATTAAATTGGGCTGCTAACCATGCGGCCCGTACAGGAGGAGTATTTTCATCTGACTCACTTTTTTTGCCGATTCGGGAATCATTTCGATTTAATACTACCTATGATCCTCAAATATATACTGTAGAATCTCCGGATGCTATCGATCCAGTTAAGGAATCAAAAACTATTTTACGATATAGCGAGAACAACTTTAGTGCAGCCATTGGATATATTGGGTTATATAATTTGGTGGTTTTTGGATTTCCTTTTGAAACCATTAATTCCGAGGAAGACAGAATGATTGTCATGGAGGCCGTTTTGAATTACCTAAACGGCAAAAATGGGTTGAAATTAAATGAATAATAATTTGATTGGATGGGTAGTTTTATTTTTGCCTCGAAGGCTCTAAGTCACAAAGATTGCATTCAAAAATAAATCCAATAATAAATCATCTTTGTGTCTTTGTGTCTTTGTGCCTCTGTGTTAAAGGTCATTTGTTATGCAACGAATGAGTGGCGATGAGCTAATGAAATATTATCACAAGCCTGGTGACCAAGCAGATGAGAATTTTGATTTTAGATATTTGCAGAAGTTTTGTAAAGCATTTACACATTCTGCACGATTGATTGCAGATATGGAGAATAGGCCATTTTGGATTGAAGGAGATGAATACGAAGCCGTTTCGAAAAAACTTTATAATATGGAATAGTGCGCCAGGAAAATTCCAGGTCAATTTCAAGGAAAGGATCGATTTTGTTTTTTCAAAGAATATATGAAGATGGATTAGCTCAGGCTAGTTATCTTATTGGTTGTCAGGAAACTGGCACTGCCCTGGTTATCGATCCTAAGAGGGATATTGATACCTATCTCGAAATTGCGGATAGAGAAAACCTACGGATAACCCACATCACTGAGACCCACATCCACGCAGATTTTTTGAGTGGAGCCAGGGAACTTAAAGCAGCAACAGGCGCCGAGCTACTGCTATCTGCCGAGGGCGGATCCGACTGGTTATATGGTTACGATCACATCGGTTTAAAAGACGGCGACCTATTTAAATTTGGCAATATTAAAGTTGAAGTGATGCACACCCCCGGCCATACTCCGGAACATATTAGTTTTTTGGTAAACGATATGCAATCGGGCGATGTGCCGGTCATGTTTTTCTCCGGAGATTTTGTATTTGTCGGTAGCGTGGGACGACCCGATCTGTTGGAGAAAGCGGCTGGAATTGCCGGGACACAAGAACAAGGCGCACGCCAGTTGTTCCAATCCTTAAAGAAATTTAAAGCTTTGCCGGATCATGTGCAGGTAATACCGGGGCATGGCGCAGGGTCGGCTTGCGGTAAGGCTTTGGGAGCAGTTCCTGCTACAACCGTAGGATATGAGAAATTAGT
>JADFJB010000141.1 GCA_022566355.1 candidate division KSB1 bacterium | reverse complement strand
TTTCACCAACCCGGAACTAGCCTTGTATATGGATGATGATCTTTTTGGTGGCGCAGTCCCGGCATTTGCGGCTTTACGAATCCAAACTGCTTCATTGGGAGCCTTCGATTTTACAAATGGGGCCAATGGGCTGTTTGGTTTGCCGGATGATGCATTAGTCGGAACTGCATTACATTCATCATCTTTTGGACCTGTTTTACTGCAGGAAGGTAATCCACGCTCCGTCGATATTTTGCCGATATTTTATACGGGAGTGCCGAATCTTCGACCTTATCAATTGGCGACCGGAAAGGGCGGCGATCCTTTGGCAGCAGGGAAACCGTTTATTAACAATTTTTTGCCAACTCTTGGAGATATGCTGCGCCTGAATATGGCGGTTCCGGCAACTCCCCGGGATAGTGGAGATTTTAGTTCTCTGGGCTTGATTCAAGCTGCGGTTCTTGGCTTGACCGATTCGCGGTTTAACACGACCACCGACCTGGAGTTCATCCCCAATATGGATGGATTTCCCAATGGCAGACGCCTGGAAGATGATGTGACTCGAATCGAATTACAGGCTGTTGCCGGTGTCATTCTCGCTGCTATCGGTTTATGGTATGATGACTATGATCCGGCTACGTCGCCGTCGCCGGTTACCGACGATTTAGTGGCTGTCTTAACCTACCATGCAGGACCCCAACAAAATGATTTGCCGTTTAAGGATTCATTTCCATATGTTGCAGCCCCGCATCGAGGATACGATTACATCAAGCAATTGTCTGCAGAAGATCCGACAACGACGGGTATCTCAGCTTCAGGACTTGGCTATTCAATTCCAAAAGCCTTTTTCCTCGAACAGAATTATCCTAACCCATTTAATCCATCGACTGAAATCCAATATCATGTTTCTAAAGAAAATGAAATCCAACTTAATATTTTCAATTCTCTTGGACAATTGGTGGATACCCTTGTGGATGAAAGGCAAACCCCCGGAACATATACCGTAGCCTGGAATGCGAGAAATATGCCGAGCGGTACCTATTATTTTAGGCTTAAAGTGGGTAATGAAGTGGTTCCAGCCAAAAAAGCACTTTTGTTGAAGTAGTAAATCGGAAAAGGGAGTTCTTCACAGGGCTTCTCACCCTGCTGTTGAACTCCCAATTCGTATTCGGAGAAGTATTATGAGTTCCAAAAAAATATTGGCTATCATTACAGTTATATCATTTTTAGTTTTTGTTTATTATTTAGCCATTGGATCAGCTGAAAAAAAAGTCAAGATCCCAAACCTGGCTATCGGTTTCGACCTTGAAAATGCCACATCGGCCATCCAATCATCGGAGAGAACGATTCAATACTATTTACATGAAATCGAAAAGAATCCGGCAGAGGTTGATCCATACATAGCACTTGCTCAACACTATTTAAAAATTGGCAGAAGTACGGGCCAGGAAATCAAATACATAAGCGAAGCTGAGAAGATGATTAACAATGCAATTGAATTAGATCCCGACAATGCCCTCGCATTAGCTATAAAAGCCACGCTTTATGTAACTAAACATCGATTCAAGGAGGCGATTCCACTGGCAGAAGAAGCTATTCGAATAAATCCATATTTGGCTTATGCTTATGGAATCCTTGTAGATGCTAATGCTGAGCTTGGCAATTATGACAAAGCAGTTGAGTACTGTGATAAAATGATCAGTATTCGACCGGATTTGCGTTCCTACAGCCGGGTTTCTTATTTACGGGAGCTGCACGGAGACCCGGAAGGTGCAATCGATGCGATGAAATTGGCGGCAAGCGCCGGAATGCCTGGCTACGAAAACCGTGCCTGGTCTTTATTTTACCTGGGAGACCTTTTTTTGGACAAAGGAGATTTGGAAACAGCCGAAGCTATCTTTACCGGAGTCTTACAAGAATCCCCTGGTTATGTGCATGCGATGAGTGGACTCGCAGAAATCAAAATGGCACAACAAAACTATGAAGAAGCTGTTTCGCTTTTACTTCATGCATACGAAATAGCTCCGGATCATAATGTTTTGGAATTGCTGACTGCTGTTTACACAGCGGCTGGAAAGAAGGTTCAGGCTGATAAAATAATCAAAAAAGTATTTGAGATATTTAGCAATTATGAAAAGAATGGCTGGAATATCAATTTGGAATATGCAAGATATGGTTCTGTTTACAATGTTAATCTTAAAGAAGCACTTTATCGCATAGAGCGGGAATTAATTCGCAGACCGGGTAATATTGAGGTACTTGAAATCTATGCCTGGGTTTTGTTTAAGAATGGCAGGGCTAAAGAAGCGATGCCAATAATTATGCGTGCTTTGAGGCTGGAGACAAAAGATGCGGAATTGTATTTTCGGGCAGGGCAAATCAGTAAGGCGATAGATCAAATGGATAAATATCAGTATTTTTTAGCTGAAACTATAAAAATTAATCCTGAGTATTTGAAGAATAAAATTTAGGATTGCTAAATAGAAAATGGTAACTGGAAGAATGGTTGATTTAATCACACCGTTTCAAAACAAATATTTTTTGCTTAACGATCTGATTTTTATCGTGGTGATTCAATTTCGAGCAATTTTTCGACTTCAATTTTAAGCTTTGGCAGGTCTCGACTAATTATGCCTCAAATTATAATATTATCGACTTTATCATATCCATGAATGACCAAATTCCTTAAGTCAACTATCCGTCGAGCATTTTTGATAGGAAAACTTGAATCAATCTTTAAAATATTATTTACGGCTTCCCCGATTATTTCAAATTCTCGCTCAACGGCTCTCCTTAACATTTTATTTTTATCGTATTCATAAAAGTCTCGTTTTTCTCCAAGATATTCGAAGATAGAATTTGCCGCTTCTTTTATATCAAAGAGAAATTTTTTAATTTCATCCTTCATAAAGTAGAGTTTTAGTCTGATTTATTTTTTTAATAAAATAAGGATTAGATAGCGAGTTTTCTGTTATCAAATCCACTTTACGCTTGAAAATTTTTTTGAATAACGCATGAAGGCGGAAATAATTATCAGTATATTGTTCGAATGGGATATTCTTGAATTTGATAAGCAGATCAATATCGCTTTTATCAGTAAAATTTTCTGTTGTTATAGAACCGTAGGCATGTAATTTCTCAACGTCATTTTCTTTGCAGCAATTTATTATTTGAGCAAGATTATGTTCTAATAATTTATTCATATAGTGGTCATTATTTGATATTATTTTTTTAATATAATCTTTTTTCCGAAAGTCTCAATTGTTTTATTTTCACAAACCCCTTAGATTCTTACCTACTCAAATATTAAACAACTATGGGAATTTCTCCAAAAATTGAATCTCTATTTATTTACAGATACTGTGTTCACAATTTTTTGAAGATCAAATAAAAAACAGGCTGTCCAAAAATTTAGACAGCCTGTTTGATAATCAATTCATTTTAAAACCATCAACAAGGGGCCGAAACTTTTAATGATTCATAATCGAGAACAATGGCTTGAATGATGTGTCTTAACGATTCATCCTTTTCGAAATCGATGCTTGTCTTCAGAAAACCCATCGCCCATTCGTCTCCTGTTTTGTGAAGCGCGGCCAGGGCCATTTTGCGAAAGTTAATATCTTTTTCATATCGATATACTCTCATCAAAGAAAATATTGCCTCTCTCGCCAGCTTGAGTTTATCGCCATATTGTGTAATTAATTGTACTGCCGACTGCCGGACACCGTAGTTTGATGAAGCTAAATTTCGTTCAAGGTTCTTCCGAAATAATTTTATTGTTTCACTATCTACTTGATCCGCCTTTAATCCCAACTCAACACTATATCGATTAATAAGCTGCAGCGCTGATTCTCTAATGCCGGGATTATCTGAGGAAAGATTCTTTACAAGATTTTCTCGAAAAGAATCAAAATTAACCTTTTTGTCCTGAGCCATTAATTGACTTGCACCAACAAAGGTGAGGCTCACAACAAATAAAGTTAGATATGATATGACGCGTTTCATAACAATACCTCCATATTTGAGGATTAACAATTTTGTGATTTGAATAGAAAATACGATTGATAAAGTCCTGTGTTACAAAAAATATTTTGAAATTAAAATTGGATAATTAATAGGCTGGATTGAAGTTAGATTAGTTTGATTAAAAATGTCGTGGAATTGAAATAAAAACTGCTTATCGTTTATGAAATATACTGGTTGTCAATTGCTCACCCATCCTGGATTTTTTGCTGCTTATGTCCGCCAGCTCTTTATAATCCTGTGCAATCTTTTGATTATATCGCCAATGTGGATATGGAATTCCGCCTAAAATTCGGTTGAAGAGATAAGCTTCTAAAACCAGTAGTATCACCGCGGCAACAAATCCGATTATTTGTGTTGAATTTAGAATGTAACCCATAGATGCGATCAGGGCTGTTGCAGCTGCCGGCGGATGTTCAAATTTAAAAGAGATCATCACGGTTGTTGAAAGCACCATTGCCAAAGCTATAGCTGCAACGTGTAACCAACTCATTACCGTTAGGTCCAGGGTATTTGAATCGAAAAAATAAATCGCCAGGAAATGAATGGAAAGCAAACCCAAAAATAGGCAGACTGTGTGAGCTAGAATGACATGCCTGGGGCTTGCTTGTTCGGACATAGGAGTATAGAACAAGATAAATGCAGACGCGCCAAGGGGTGGGAATAGTAATGGAAACTCAGTAAGAAAAGCGATTGTCGTTATAATTCCTAAAGCCAGTCCTCCACTAATTACCGCAAATAAAATAACCACAACCTGTGGATTTTTCATAGATCGAACCAGGTAACCAGGTTGTAAATGGGTCAAGAGTTTAATGATTCTGAATAGCCGTGTTTGCTGCGGATTATTTGGTTGCGAAGAGTTCATGCTTTTTGCTCTTCACTAACCCAATTTGTACAATTCAATACCAGTTCAAATACATTGAATTTCTGATCCCTCAAATCGAACTGGTCTCTCATTTCAGCAAAACTAAATTGGATATCGGCAACCATATTTCGGAAATAATCTTCTGACATTGCAAAGGAATTCATGATCGTTTCATTCATTAACTGTGCTCTTTTTTCATCGGGTTTAAGTACGCTGGGTAACAAAGAAGCAACGGCTAATGGAAGAGCAATTGAATTTTCCAGACCGAGATTTTGAAGCTCATCAATGGTTAAATTGTGCACGCCAACCAGGCAGACAAATTCATCGGGGAAATCCCAGGATTTTAAAATCCAGGCACCGGCTTGGGCATGATCCCAGCCGAAATCTTTTCGTTCGATTTGAGATAAGCGCTCGCAATTGTCTCGCCATTGTGAAAAAATCGGCGAATAATAATCGCTCCAAACACTTAACAAAACCGGCAGTGCAATATCTGCCAACAGCATTGCAGTAAATACCTCATCTTTCTCACCAGGTCTAAAATAATGTGTTAAAGAACGAGCTAACAATGCACGGGCAAGGGAATCTGCCCAGAAGGCTTCATGATTAAAAAGTTTGTCGGACGGTTTCGGGAGAGATTTCTTCATCGCATAGGAAAGGGCAATCGTTCGAATACTTCGAAGTCCTAGTAAAGGAATTGCCTGTTGGATGCTCTTGATTTGATTGGGCAATCCGAAAAGAGAAGAGTTTACGGTTCTGATTACTTTTGAACTGATTTCCAAATCTGATGATATAATTTTCGTGATTTCTTGCATGTCGGGTTCTGCACGGTTAAATTCCGAGATCAGGCGAGTGGCCACAGCCGGAAGCGGCGGTACTTCAATATTCTTAAACATCGAGGCAAAATTACCGCTTGCTATTGCAGCATGCGATCGAATTTTCTCAAAAATTCCCAACTCAATAATTCCTTGACATGAATTTGTTTTTAGAGCTGTCTAATCATCGACAAGAAATTTACTATTCTAAATCAATTCACCGGATAATACTGAGCAGAATTATTCATATGAATGTATGAAAACAGGAAAGTTCCGGATTTTGGTCAGTTCCTTTTTTATCGATAAGTGGGTTATTCATTGCCAAATCCCGGTTGTCATGAATTGTTCTTCCAACAATTATTCACTTGTAATTAGTGTTTTAAATATTATTTTTGAGTCTATTCTAATAATCGATTCCATCGCTTTTGATAAAATCTAGACACTTAAACAAATACTTATGATAGCGATGGAATCGGTATTTACCTTTTTAGAATGAACTCATTCATGTAAAAATTCTTAGAGAAAGGCAAAAATCCATGAGAAAAAATCAAATTAGAATGATATGGATATCAGTTTTTTTTATTTTGTTTATTGTTATGAAGATTGATCTAATAGCAATTGCACAAAATCAGGAAAAGTTTCAATTGGTCGAAACAACCATTTCCGACATTCATCAAGCTATGCGTTCAGGAAAAATCACCAGCCGTATGCTGGTAGAAGGGTATCTTGAACGGATTAAAAGATACGACCAATCTACTCGCTTAAATGCCATCATAATTATAAACCCAAATGCTCTGGCTGTAGCCGATAAGCTTGATGAGGAGTTTAAACGAACCGGTAAGCTGCGCCCGTTGCACGGGATTCCCATCATCGTCAAAGATAATTATGACACCAAAGATCTGCAGACAACCGGTGGTTCCCTGGCGTTGAAAGGCTCCATTCCTCCAGATGATGCATTCCAGGTTAGAAGAATCCGGGAAGCTGGGGCTATTGTCCTGGCAAAATCGAATATGGCCGAATGGGCTTTCAGCCCTTATGTTACAGTCAGTTCCATTGCCGGCATCACCCGAAATCCGTATGACTTGACACGCGTACCGGCTGGCTCTAGCGGTGGAACTGCTGCGGCTGTGGCGGCAAACCTTGGCGTTGTCGGCTTGGGAACGGATACCGGAAATTCAATTCGGGGGCCATCTTCTCATAATGGCCTGGTTGGCATCCGTTCCACCATGGGTCTGACCAGCCGTGACGGCATCATTCCACTATACCTGCGTAACGACATCGGCGGTCCATTGGCACGGACGGTTGAAGATGCTGTGAGAATTCTGGAAGTGATTGCCGGTTATGATCCGGCGGATCCTATCACCAAGAAAAGTGAAGGCAAAATACCGAAAAATTATACTCAATTCCTCGACAAAAATGGCCTGAAAGGAGCGCGAATCGGCGTCTTTAGAAACTATATGGAACCCGAAACCATCGATCCGCAAGTCAAAGCATTGATGGAAAAGGCGATCGAGGATTTGCGAAAACTGGGAGCCAACATCGTCGATCCGTTTGATATTCCTGAATTCGATACGTTAAGGAAGAACATCTGGTGCGATTTATTCCAGCATGATGTGAATCTTTACCTGGCATCACTAGGAGAAAAGGCTCCCTACAAAACAATCGCTGAGATTGCAGAATCGGGATTGTATTCTCCTTATATCGAAAGAAGATTGAAGCGGGCTCTTGAAGCGAAAACACCGCCTGAAGAGAGAGAGCCACCCTGCCTGGATCTGTATCATGATGAGCGCAACATTGCCTTTCGCGGAGCTATTTTGAAAGCCATGGAACGGGATAAGGTTGATGCAATTGTTTATCCAACCTGGAGGTATCCGCCACGCAAAGTAGGCGATATGGAAAGTCCGGCCGGGGATAACAGCCAATATATGTCGCCCCATACCGGTTTTCCGGCAATCACGGTTCCAATTGGGTTTACCTATGATTCATTGCCGGCGGGAATGACATTTGTCGGCAGGCTTTTTGGTGAGCCTGATTTGATCAAATTTGTTTATGCGTACGAGCAGGGAACAAAACACCGGCGGGCACCTGAAGGATTTGGTGTGTTCAAGTAGGAAGTTAAATCTTTGCTTATTTTATTGCAGACACAAAAAATAACAATAAATTTCATAGCTGTTTAACTTAATACCGATCAAGCAAGCGAGTTATAACCTTGTTTCCTCTTCTTTTAGCCAACATCACAGCTGTGTTGCCAGCTTTATTCATAAAACTAAAATCAGCACCCTTCTCTAATAAGGTTTCTACAATAGCAATATGGTCATTTTTCACTGCGAATATTAAAGCGGTATCGCCATAATTGTTTTTTGCATTCACATCAGCACCTTTGCCCAATAAGAATTCGGTCGCAGAAGCACGGCCCATTTTCGCAGCCACTATTAATGCATTATCACCATCCTTGTTCTTTGCATTGACATCCGCGCCGTATTCGAGCAAGGTTTCGACAATGTTTGTATAGTCATTTCTTGCTGCAAACATCAAGGCAGTATCACCATCAAAATCTTTGATATTTGGATCAGCACCTTTCTCTAACAATATTTTGGAAATAGTGGTGTGGTTTGTACACGCAGCCAACATTAGCGCTGTATCGCCATAGTGATTCTGGGTATTTACATCTGTTTTATACTCTAAAATTGCTTGGAATAACTCCAAGTGGCCTAAGCTGGCTATGGACATTAACACCGTATCACCAAAATTATCTTTTATATTAACATTTGCGCCTTTACCCAACAAGAATTTAAACAGAGCGCTATGTTTTTGGTCAGCTGCCACCATTAATGCCGTATTACCAAATTCATTTTTGGCATTTATGTCTGCACCGTGTTCTAGTAATATTTTTGCGACTTCAGTAACCCCATAGAAGGCTGCCAATATCCAAGGTGTTATACCTTCATTGTTTTTTACATTCACATCAGCACCTTTGTCCAGCAAGGATTGAACCAGTGTGATGTTGTCATTCTGGATCGCCAGCATTAAAGCCGTGTTACCCTTGTGATTTTTGACATTTGGTCTTATCCCCACCGTCAATAATGAATCTACGGCAATAATATTGCCCTGTTTCGCATGTTCAAGAAAGGCTTTTTCAGAAGGAGTGACCTTCATTTTGTCGGTTTCTATACCCACTTTTGTCGCGAATTGACCGCATCCCACGAATGCGATTAATGATAATTGTATTAGAACCAAAAGTTGTTTGTTTATCATGTGTTTTTTCCTAAACATTTTTAACTTCATTCACATTCTAATTATTTATCGGTCTATTTGAGTTTTCTTATAAATAACTTTTGACTAACGCACGGGAATTTCATAATAGAAATAAAGTTAAAATCACAAGTACTTCAAAAATGCTCAACTGTTCATATAGGATTTCATTTAATAGACCAGCATAGTAGGTACTTAAAATGGCCGTGAATGTTAAGTCAGTTTCGTGTGAGCAGGTGTTTTACTTAAGAGGTGAAGTGAAGATATGTAAAGAACGAAATAGAAAGACACATGTCGTTTAACCTGAACTTAACAGGCTGGAGGATAAGGTTGTTATAAATATATCACCCCTTAAGGTTAGAAATCACGACAACAATTGTTGATTGAAGTAAAACTGACTGCGCGGTATTTTTACCCAAAATCTCAATATCAATTATCAGATCTCTGATTCTTATTACAGTTTTCTGATAATATTTCTATATTGTTAATTTGAGATTCAATCTCATTTAATTAATAGAATAAAACGTTAACCTCTTAATTTTATGTGAATTACCTTCCACTTTTTCTGATAGTAACAAGGGTATTATTGTATTGGCATTATAATTGTTTTATTTGATGATGTGCAGTCCGTTTTACCATTAACAAATAATTCACAGAAAGAAGGAGGATACAAATGACTTCCAAATCCGCAAATCGAATGCGAAAATCATTTCTCTATTTGTTTCTTGGATTTTTACCCATAACCGTGTCAGCCCAGGTTATCTCGCTAAAAACAGTGCCGATTGCGACCGGAAACCAGTTTATGATTTTCCCCTCACAAAATCTCGGTTCCGGCGGTATTTCCATTGCCGTGGATGATCTATTCCTTGACCCATTTATCAATCCGGCTAAAGGGAGCAGAATCCTGGGTGCTTACCTGTTTAGCTCGCCAACTTTCTATCGAATTTCAGGCGATTTAGGCGGTGGTAATTCTTTACCATTGGCAGTGTTGTTTGGTTCGGAAAACTATTTCGGCGGACTTGCGGTTTCTATTCAACAACTGCAATCGGCTGATTTGGGTCGTTTCACCAAGTTGTTAAGCCAAAATTCCTTAAATAATTTGTATTTTTATGGGACATATGGAAAAAGGATTGATAAGAATACAGCCATAGGATTAAGCGTATTTCGGGCTGATCTAAACGGCATGGACGGTGTTGACTTGTTATACCCACGCAGCCGGAAAATTGATCAATATGGCAGCCTTACGGATGTCCGGCTGGGGATTGTTTCGGAAACAGATAACGCACGGACTTATGAAGCCATTTTCCTATACAATTATTTTGACATGAACCATGAAGTTACTTATACCGATTGGATTTGGGATTCCAGCGTGGATCACAATGTACGGCAAACATGGGTTGAAGAAAACCGCGATAAGACCAAAATGTGGGGATTTCACCTTGGCTATGTGCAACCTCTATATGAAAGTGATTGGCGCATCGGTGGCATTTTTACATTCAACCGGAAATATCATCCCAAGATACCCAATTATGAGCTGATGAATATTCCAAAAGACCCGGGTAACACCTGGGCATATAATTTTGGCCTGGGAATTTCCCAATCCACAGAGATCGCAACATTCGGGATCGACGTCATTTATGAGCCCATATGGAGCAATACCTGGGCAGATGCCGGGGAATATATGACTTCCCGAAATGGCAATATTATCCCGCCGTGGGGGAAAACAGTTGAAAATGATTTCCGGTTTTCAAATGCCCTGATACGCATGGGGTTTATGAAAAAAGAAACCGACCATACGGCAATCCAGGGAGGTATTGAAGCAAGAATGTTTTCATATCAATTAATACAGAAAAATTATGTTGAAGAATTCCAGCGCATACAAAACGAACACTGGACTGAATGGACCTTAAGCCTGGGTTTTATTTTTGATTTTAAAGAAATACAGATTAGGTATGCAGGTCTTTTAACTATGGGAACGGGGCGACCGGGAATTGAGAATCTCAACTTTCCTGATTCGGGCGTCAGGTCACTTGCAGCAAATGATATCTTGCTGGCGCCGGCTGGATCTCTTACATTGCAGGGAGCGCATGTTTTGACTCACCAAATTACAGTTTCGGTGCCTATTCGGAATTGAGTTGTATGCAAAACTGATCGTTGAGCAGCAGAACGCATGCTCGCCAGGTTTTTCTGGGCAAATGATAATATGAATTGGCAAGTATTGTATAGCTAAGCTATTTTTTATTTTATAATGTGTTATGGCAAGAAGTTTTCCAGTTATTACTAAGTATATAAAAACATAATTACTGTAACGCATTAAAATTGTACTTATCAATATTATTAAACCTCCCCTACCCCCTCCTTAAACAAGGAGGGGAAATTCCTCCCCTTGATAAGGGGAGGTTAGGAG
>JADFJB010000140.1 GCA_022566355.1 candidate division KSB1 bacterium | reverse complement strand
ATGAATTATAGTATTATGCTTGAAGTTTCAAAAGTGCCATCCCGTCGCGCAACGGGATCTATTTCCGTAAAATTAAAAAGCAAAATTGTAAGTATAATTGTAAGTATAAAATAAAGGGCTAAATAGATCCCTCCTGGATGACAGTGATAGGGTTCATGAATTATCCAGGTTAGATGTCTTTTCAGCTTAACGAAAAAAAGGGAATAAAAAGTAATTTTCTATATTAGAAACCCATGAATCAAAAAACATATGCAATAAAAAATGATAGATTAAACAAAAAATACAAGGAGAAAAACCATGAAAACCAAAACAATCCTCTTGGCAATTGTAACCTTCGCTTTGCTAACAACAACTGCGTTTGCTAAAATTTGGAGAGTAGATAATAACCCTGCTAATATCAGCGATTTTACTACTTTGCAAGAGGCACATGATGGTGCGCTTACTGGAGACACCCTGTATGTGTACGGCTCGGGACTCAGTTATGGTCATCTTAACCTCACCAAGACACTATACATTTTTGGTCCCGGGTATCTTTTAAATGAAAATCCGGAAACGCAGGTATCGTTCCTTTCGGCAAAAGTGGGACAAGTTATTTTTAATACTGGTTCAGAAGGGTCGTTATTAACAGGGCTTTATCAGGAAGGTAATAATGGTATCGAGATTTATGCCAACAACATCATAATTAAAAGGAATTTTACTGAAGATAATTTAATAATAGATTCGGCCGCATCAAACGTCATTATTATTCAAAATTATTTATCTGGTGGCTCTTTCTTAGCCATTGGAGCTTCATGTCAAAATATTATTATCCACAATAATTATATAAGTGATGGAAATCAGTTTGTTGCTATCTCCATGGATGCCACAGCATCTGCTGATATAAGGAACAATGTTATTTCTTCTCATAATCAGTCATTTGTAACTAATTCTATATTTTATAATAATATTGGGTCCGGCACTATAGCTCTTTTAAACTGTGATGTCCAAAACAATATAGGAAATTCTAACCAATTTGGTACCCTCAATGGCAACCAGGAAAATGTAGATATGAATATGGTTTTTGTCGGCGAAGGCAGCACAGACGGGCAGTGGCAATTAGCTCCTGGCTCTCCCGCTATTGGTGCGGGTATAACGGGAGAAGATTGCGGAATATTTGGCGGAAACGAACCTTATAGGCTGTCTGGCGTACCTGCTATTCCCGCTATTTGGTTCTTTGATGCACCCACTTCCGGTTCAACGAATTCAGGACTTCAGGTTAATGTAAAAGTCAAATCGCATAACTAGTTGAAAAATCATTTTAATCTAAATAGGACATCATGAAAAAAATAACCATGTTATTTATTCTGTTTTTTTACCAGGGACTTTATGCACAAAGTATTGTGCAAATCGAGTATTTTATCGATACAACCCCTGGATACGGAAACGGAACACAGGTAAGCATTACGATACCAGATTCCAGTCTGGAATTCAGCTTTAGTGTGGGTTTGGCAGAGGTTAGCGACGGATTTCACATTTTATACATACGAGCAAAAGACGATTCTGGCAGATGGAGTCCAACTTATCCCAAACCGTTTTTCAAAGGAACCGCGAGCCGCGAACCCCCGCCGAATATTATAAAAATGGAATACTTCATTGACACCGATCCGGGCTATGGAAAGGGTGTAGATATTTCACTTTCTACTACCAGCAATATTACAAAACTTTTTTCCGTGGATTTGACTAGTGTGGATAATGGGTTTCATATCCTCTATGTTCGGTCGCAAGATGCCAATAGCAGTTGGAGTTTAACCTATGCACGACCTTTTTTAAAAGAAGCAACATCGAGTTTAGATGCGTCACCGGATATCGTTTCTATCGAGTGGTTTTTTAGCAGTGATACAATAGATTCTCAGGTTTTCACATATACGGATTTCCCGCCATCCGATAGAGTTGATACCGACTTTCCTGTTGATCTATCCCATTTAAATCCGGATAAGACCTACAACATACATGCCTATGCAAAGGACGCCAATGGGGGAAGAAGTTTAGAATTCGTTCACGAATTTGACATAATATCCAATACTGCGCCAACTACGACAAACTCAATTATTGATCTAACAGTAAGTGAAGATTTCAACAGTGTAATCGTTGCAGACTTGGACACTGTATTTGATGATGTTGATGTACCCTTTGGAGATAGCTTAGTGTACAGTGTATCTGTATCCAATGATTTGGTAACAGCAGATGTTATCGGCAGCCTTCTGGAAATTAATTCTGTCAGCGATTCAAACGGTGTTTCAACCATTATTGTAACAGCAAGGGATGTTAGTGCCGCAAGTGTTAGCGATACATTTATGGTAACGGTTATTCCTGGTAATGATCCGCCGGCAGTTTTTGATTTAATATCACCGGCAGTTGGCGGTACTGTGGACAACTTGCTGATCTCATTTGTATGGCAAAAGTCGCTGGATGTTGATGCAGGGGATGAAATTCAGTACATCTTCAATCTTTTCGGCGCAGGTTTGGATACGACCATTTCTGGCTTAAACGATACCGTGTTGGTTTTCGGTGGCAACAATTATCTTCAATTTGAGACGCTTTATACATGGCATATCAAAGCAACGGATGGTACTGATACCACTGCAAGTGCCACGAAAAATGAATTTCAAACTCCGCAATCTCCCGTCTTGGACGTTGAAGAAGTCAATCCCATACCTGAAGAATTCTCTCTCGGACAAAATTATCCGAATCCGTTTAATCCGACGACGACCATTCGATTTGATTCCCCCAAAGCCAGCAAAGTTTCTCTGATTATCTATGATATTTTGGGGCGAGAAGTTGTCCGTTTAGTTGATGAAGAAAAGCCTGGCGGTTATCATCAAGTTGTTTGGAATGGGAAAGATCGTCAAGGCAGAGCAGTTTCAAACGGAATTTACATTTATCAAATAGTTGCAGAAGTCGTGGGAGGAAAAGAGCGATTCTTAAAGGTGAAGAAACTATTATTACTCAAATAAAAAAGGGATACCATTCTAATCACACAGAACATAAAGTCTGATGCAAGAAAATTCTTTCTCACATTAACAAGGCTGCCGTTACCAGCGCGCCGATTCACGAAAGGACCCCGGTCGGGGATAAATGCCGGAAGTTGAGCGTGAAACTTTTGTTTAGAGATGGGCATTTATAAAGAAGTATTCTAAGAATTCCAGGAATTCCAAACGACCAATTCCGTACTTGGTTACCCCCAAAACTGTTAAGCCCATTCTCTTATTTAGGTACCCCTTCCCGAAAGCCTTCTTTGGCTTCATCGATGGCAAGTTGCAGCATTTGTTGATAGCTGTTTTGATTCATTATCTTTTGCACAATCTAGTATAAGAAGAAAGTTTTGATGATCAAAGATTGAATGATTTTTCATTCATAAAAAAACGAAACGATTGCTGCAGAAACTTGGCGTCATTGAATTGAAATTTTCATTCTTTGGTTGCTTTTGGGAGAAAATATTTTACATTAATGAACAAAACCCCCAGGGTATAAATTATGCACCAAAAAATCGACTGGTTTTATATTACGAAAACACAAAATAAAACGCTTTTATTGATTTTACATGATTTTATTAGAGGACTAAAAGTGCCCATAATTATTCATACTTCAACATTTCGCAGATCGATTTATTAGTTAGGAGCTTGAGGCATTGTCAAATGGTTTTATTCGTGTTGTGATAGGATAACGAAATGAAAAATACTGACGATGTTAAAAAACGGATTCATTCCTTATCCGACGAGAAATTACTGGAAGTTCTGGAGGAAAGTACACAAGATTATACAGAGCCTGCGATAAACATTGCAAAAGAAGAGGCCAAAAGACGAGGAGGACTTGAATATATAAAGCAACGGCTTGACCAAATTCGCAAAAAACAACTGGATGGACAGAAACAGCAAGAGCAATCTCAAACGCCTTCAGGACGCAGATCTTTCTTACGTTTATTCTATTCGCTGCTGCCCAAAAAAGAACGATTCGCTAATTATCCTAGACTTTATGTTATAACAACTATTTTTCGAACACTTGCATTTCTTACAGCAGTTATCGGTGTATTGGGGATTATGAGTAGTATTTTCAACACGCTCACAGGTAGCTTTGAAATGGGGATAGTTTTGTTATTTCCTCTCCTATATCTTGGAATTGCATTTGTGACATTCTTTACTATATCGGAAGTCCTGCAACTTTTGGTTGACATCGAAAAAAATACCAGACAAAACAATGAAACGTTGTTCACAATAAAGAAGAAGTCATAGATGGGTAGTTTCGTTGAGCAGAGTGGTGTACAAAGCACTTTGCTGGCGATTTAGAAAAAGCGGGCTTCGTTAATCGGGGTGGCAAAGGTAGTCATCGAAACTACATTCACGAATCAGGTCTAGTATTAACTATTTCAGGAAAACTCGGTGATGATGCAAAACCGTATCAAGAAAAATTGATTAAACAAAAAATTGCGGAAGTATAAAAATGAAAGAAAGAGATAAATATTTAAAATTAGTGGAGTGGTCTGAAGAAGATCAGTGCTATGTGGGTTCTGTCCCAGGTTGGATAGGAAAATGTTGTCATGGTGAAGATGAAACGAAAGTCTACCAAGAGCTTTGTCAAATTGTGGATGAGTGGATTGAGATTTACAAAAAAGATGGTCGCCCTCTTCCATCAGCCACTGCCGGTAAAAAATATTCTGGAAAATTTGTACTGCGCACTGACCCTGACCTACATCAAGCTTTAGCGGTCCGTGCATTGAATGAAGGTGTGAGCCTAAATAATTTTGTAGTTAAAACCTTAAGAAGAATTGTTTCAGACTAATGCTAATAATAACTTTTGTACGAAAACCCATAAGTTAAGTGCTTGTAAATAGGGCACATGGCTTCACAACAACTGCACCCGATGCCGGGGGCGGTTCTCTCTTTAACGTCTTCACTGATTTTCAGGCTTATTACTTATTTCGAATCTCCGTGCCCATTCGTCCGGTGCGGGTTAGTTTTGCGTTATATTGCGACACGAAGTCGCATAATTTATTTCATTCATTCAGTTAATGACAACCAAATGACTTTATAATCAGAATTTGACAATTCATTACTATTTATTCTTAAACACACGTTATTTTGTAATCATTCGACTAACGCCCCCTGACTTTTTACACAATGTGAAATGCGGAGAAGAGACGAGTTTTGTGGTAATGTCGTCTTGATATTCACTTCAAGTTTGATTACATTACTGTCACATAATACCGGCTCATCGACGTTTTCCTTACTAAAAACAAGAAAGCGATTGACACGAAACTATGATCAAGGTTCTTATCAACGATTCCTTCAAGAAGTATATGCTCTCCCAGCCTCATACCTACCGGAAGAAATTGCGGCAGAAGATTGAGTATTTGGAGATCGGGTACTGGGATGGCGGTTTGAATGTCAAGAAACTCAAGAGCCTGGCAGGGCAGAAGGTCGTTTTCGAGGCCAGACTCGACCGTGCTAACCGTATCCTCTTTACGGTGGGGCATGAAGAGGAAAATGGCGCATCCTCCGGCGCCTTACTGGTCTACATTTGGGGCATTGTTGTGCACGACCGGGTGAGCCGGAAAACTAAAGGCATCCTCCCAGGCAACGTTCCTTTCCTGCAATTCAAACCCTACCATGAAGAATCCATAGGTGAAATCTCACTGGAAAATCTGGATGCAGCTTACTTTACGCAAGAGAGCATTACCCAGAAAATATCAGATGATTCCGCAACCCAAAGATGGCATCTCCTGGACGAAGAGAGTTGGGGGCGTATTCAAGATCACCAGGAAGATACATTCGAGTTGCAGCTCTACCTAACGCCAAAGCAGCAGGCAGTCTTAAACCAACCTTTACCGACCTTAGTCTCTGGCACCGCTGGCAGCGGTAAGACCACCCTCGGCATCTATTACCTGCTGAAACTACCGCTGGCAAAAAAGAAAAAACTGTTCATCACCTACAATCACCATTTGAAAAACGCAGCGCGGAAACTATACCATGGCTTGTTGAATACCAGCCCATTAAGAGAAGAGTACCTCGATCCTGTGTTTTTTACATTTAAGGAATACTGCCTGGATGTCGCGGAGCGATGTCACAATAGCATTGCAAGAGAGAAAGAGGTCGACTTTGAGAAGTTTAGTAAGATGATCTTGTCCTGTCCACAGGCGAAGGGATACGACGCTCCCTTGATCTGGGAGGAAATTCGTTCCATCATCAAAGGTGCCCTGCCGCAAATCAACATCAACATCCTCAAAAACGCCTTGGTAGGTTTGAAAATCAAGCCGGTTCAACCAAGGTTTTTGAGCGCTTTGCAGCAACAATTTTACACCTTCGCACAATTGAAATCTCTCGAAAAAGTGGAGAACTTTGTTCAGAAGTATCTTGGAACCGATATCATGACATTTTCCAGAAATCTTAGTCACTACGTCGAAGCCCAGGGCGACCGGGTGTTGACGGTCATTGATCGCACCTTCAACCTTTTGTCGAAAGCCAGGGAGTTAACACAGAAAAAGTATCTTTCTTTTGTCGATTATGAAGCGCTTGGAAAGAAGAAAGCACCCAATTTCCAACTCGACCGGCACAACCTCTACCGCGTTTTCGAATGGTACCAGGAAAGACTCCACCGCGAGGGATTGTGGGATGAGTTGGATCTTACCAGAGAGGTTGTGACACTATTGAGCGAACATAAGCCGGACACCCATTGCTATGACCTGGTGGTCTGTGACGAGGTACAGGACTTGACCGATGTGCAACATGAGCTACTTTTTTACACGGTCAGAAATCCGATGAATTTGCTTTTATGTGGCGATACGAAACAGACGATCAATCCCAGTGGATTTCGCTGGGAAGAATTGAAACGCCATTTTTATGAGCGGAAACTCAAAATACCGGACATTCATTTTCTCAACTTGAATTTCAGAAGTTCGGGCAGCATTGTGGAATTGTCCAACATTCTTTTGGAGTTAAAGGCGAAGCTTCTGGGCAGCAGTGCCGAAGAGCCGAAGGAGGACTGGAAATACAAAGGACGGCCGCCCGTTGTGGTCCGGAATTTGGATCAACCCACAATTCTGGAGAGTATCCGGAGCACCAGCGCCAAAAAAACCATCCTGGTGCGCACAGAGGAAGAGAAAAAGTACCTTAGAGAACTTCTGGATACGGAACTCATTTTTACTATTAACGAAGCCAAAGGTCTGGAATTCGACACTGTGTTGCTGTGGAAATTTGGCAGCGATGTTCGTACGAAAGATATCTGGAAGGTCATTATAGCCGAATCCGACCAAAGCATTCATCAAGCGAAAATCAAGCATGAAATCAACCTGCTTTATGTCGCCATCACTCGCGCGCAGAGAGATTTGCTGATTTATGACGATACCGAACCGTCGTTGATCTGGCGCAGCGAGCCTATCCGAGATAAAGTTTATATCACCGATGATGTCAACTACATTAGCAGTGTCTGGAATGTTATCTCCGCACCCGACGAATGGCTGACTCAGGGGCATTATTTTTTCGAACGGCGTTACTACAAAGCGGCAATGGAGTGTTACAAAAATGCCGGCGAAGACACATTGTTGGTCAAGGCCAGGGCTTACGAGGCCGAAAAGCGACAGGATTTTCAGTTGGCGGCTAACTGTTTTCAAGAGATTGGAGATTTGGACAAGGCCGCTTCTTATTATGAAAAATGTGGAGACTACGAACAAGCCTTTCTATTATGGAGCAAATCGAACAGTAAAGAAAACGCGCATCGGTGTCATCTGAAGTTATTGGAACAGAAGGGCCGCTTTGGAGAACTGGCGGATATTCATCTATCCCGCAAAGCGTATCGGCTGGGATTTGAGTTTTTGGTTAAGGCGAAAATATATGACCAGGCGGCCGAAGTAAGTCTCAAGCGACTCAAGGACAAAGAAGAAGCGGCTTACTACTATGAAAAAGGCGGCCTCTTTAAGCAATCTGCCGTGCTCTACGAGAAACTCAAGAATTTGGAAAAGGCGGCCGCGCTGTTTGAAAAGGCTAAGGACTTCGACAGCGCCATGAGGCTATGGCGCCACCTGAAACGACAAGATCGCTTGCTTTCAATTTATCAGCAGACCGGGGACTATTCGAACCAATTAAAAATATACGAGAAGGCCAGGGACTTCGATAACGCAGTCAAGGTTGTGAAGAAACTATCAGATTCGGAGGACCTGCTCTCTCAGGCGCACGATTTTTTTGAGAAACGAAAATATTTTCCAGCGCTGGTCAGGTACTATGTCGCGAAGGACCATGATGGAACGGCGATGAGTTATTTCAAATTGAAGAACTTTGCGGAAGCGGCCCGGTTCTGCGAGTTAGCCCACGACTATTACCATGCTGCCAAAGCCTACCAGAAGTTGAAAAATATGAAGGCTGCGTTTGTGAACTATCTCAAATCTGAAGAAGACAGACAAAATAACTTTGCAGACGCCAGGCGGGTAGCCAGACATGTCATAGCGCCTGACATCATCAATGTGGGACATCAACTCCACACTCAGCAGCAACTGGAAGCGGCAGAACTTTGTTTTACTTTGGCTCACGACAATGTCCAGGCAGGTTGCTGCGCCCTGCAAGATAGCCGGCGCGAGCAGGCGTTAAACCACTGGCGGAAATGCCTGTACCAGCCTTATCAAATAGAAAAAATCGCGGCATATTGCCTCAGGCATGATTTCATAAAAGTCGCAGCTGAATTTCTCCTGAGCGAACCGCCTTACGCATTTTCTAGCAGTTACTATTATGATTATGATTATATAGACTATCAGTTCCAGTTAGAAAATAAATCGTCGCTGGTCGTTCTTATGGACAAATATTTCGAACAGGACCCCGATGAGAAGGAGATGGTGAAGTGGGTTGAGATCCTAACAAGGCTTACCTTTTCGGACGAACTCCAGGATAAGAAACTATTCTACCTGGAGAAAAGCCGGCGATACGATCACTACTTCTCATACCTCCGGGAGCTCCGCGAAGAAGCTCCGCAATCGATGTCCAAATTGGAAAAACGATTCAAACGCGAATACCCGGAATTGGTTAAAGACATATCTGAGCTCTCTGCTATCAAACTGTATTTTCTGGGCAAGTTTGAAGACTTCAATCGCATCGTAAGGCAATTGCAAATCACCGAGCATAACTATCGAATCTTCGCAGAATCTACGCACAACGACAAAGCCATGGACATGATGATGGAAAAAGGCGAGTTCTATGAAGTGGCCAGAATTCTTCTGCACAGAAAGGAATTCTTGAAACTGGCAGAGATCTATGAGCAGCGCGGATTGCTAGTTGACGCGGCAAACTACTACAACGTTGCGGGAAAGTATGGCAAGTCGGCCGGGATGTTCGAGAAAATCCAGAAGTTCACCAGGGCAGGCGAAGCCTATTACAAAGCACACAACTACGAAAAAGCGCTTGCGATGTATGTCAAATCGGGTAAGAACAAAGCAAAAATAGCCCAGACTTATGAAAAGCTCGGCGAGTACGCCAAAGCGGCAGAATTATGGAAGGAGTTGGGCAAGCCAAGAAAATATAATAATTGTGTGACAAAGCTAGATAGCATGGATCTGTTTTGATGGCAAGATAATCTCACTTTCAAAAGAGGCGCCCGCGAATGAAGCAGTCGTTTATAGCACATCCCGGGGATATAAATTATACACCATAAATCGAATGGTTTTATATTATGAAAACACAATATAAAACGCCCATTCCGATGTTTATAGGGTTATTTGCAAAACCAACAAGTTTCATTATCATGAATGTTTTAGCATTTGTTTTCGCGGGTCTATTTATTAGTAGGAATTATGAAAATAAATAAGCTTAGTGATAATTTAGTTTACCAGTTTCGGATTGAGTTGAGTGAAATAGAACCAACTATTTGGAGAGTGATACAAGTACCCTCTGGATATACTTTTTGGGATCTGCACGTAGCAATACAAGATTCAATGGGCTGGCTTGATTATCATCTACATGCATTCCGTGTTCGGATGCCCTACAAGAAAAAAGAAACAGAAATAGGTATTCCAGATAAAGAATCCTATGACCATCTGGTATTGCCAGGGTGGGAGGTTTTAGTAAAGGACTATTTCACAGACCCTGGGAAATTTGCTATCTATGATTATGACTTCGGTGACAAATGGTCGCATCATGTCCTGCTTGAAAGTATTCTCATGAAGGACAGTCAGGCTAAATACCCAATATGTATAGCAGGTGAACGCGCATGTCCACCTGAGGATTGCGGTGGGGTACCCGGATATTATCAACTTATTGAAATATTAAATGACCCTAACCATTCCGAATATAATGACAATATTGAATGGCTTAAAGGCCACGCAAAAAACTACTATCCATATGAAGCTGATAAATTCAACCCTGATTATGTAGAGTCTGGAACCCAAAAAAAAGATGGAAAATGGCCTTTTCATCTTAGGTACACTAAAAATAACCACAAAATATTAATTGAATATCATAAATCTACTAGCTTTGTAATGAAAAATCATGCAGTATAGTTCGTCAGCACAGAGAAACTGACTATTACGGAAATTTTTTAGTTAAACCAAAATCAAAATCTTCCTCACAAGGTGGTACCAAAAAAACAATGAAGTCAGCTATTGATCAAGACGATTTATACGAACTTACAGGACTGGGTCAGCAATTCATTCACTATGCAATGACCGACCTGCCATTGCGAATTGAGATGGGGTCTCAAGAGGAAAGCAAAAATTCCTAAATGAGTATTTTTCCACCCACCCCACCCGTAATGCGGGTCCGCACCGGGCAGTTCATCGAAGAATACAATGATAATTGTTTCTAACTTTTTCAATATTACTTCGCATCAAAAAATAATAAATCCAAAAAGAAACGAATGCCGCCGAAAACCAGGTTTCTTTGGTTTGCTTTTGGAAAAAAATATTTTACATTAATGAACAAAATTTCTCAGGATGGTTATTTGCAAAACCAATAGGATTAACTTGTATGATTAGAAAACCGTTCCTCGCAATAATTCTTGTTCTCCTGGCTGCGGCACAGACGCCTTTGCAGGCACAAGTAAACGACATATCGAAACCAGGGAATCTTCCACGATACGATCGCACCGTAATCCTTGAAACCACTTCTGAAACTTCGGCTAATGTTGCGTTTGGAGACCTTGATGGGGACGGAAATCTCGATATCATTTTAGCAAAAGGGCGCCATTGGCCGCTGGTCAATCGTGTGCTCCTTGGCGATGGTAAAGGCGGCGTTATAAGATCATATGATCTTGGGACCGTCGCAAATCGGTCCTATTCCGGACGACTCGCCGATATCGATGGCGATGGCGACCTGGATGTAATCGTCAGTAACGACAGGCCGGATTCGAATCTCGTGTACTTGAACGACGGCAAGGGATTCTTCCAGGCTGGTCCGAAATTCGGTCGCGCTGATTGGCCTACCCGAAACGCAAACGTCGTAGACCTGAATAATGATGGTCTTCCCGATATCGTCGTTGCGAACCGGGGCA
>JADFJB010000139.1 GCA_022566355.1 candidate division KSB1 bacterium | reverse complement strand
TTCATCGGCTCAATTTTACTGTTTGAATATGTTTGGATTCTATGAATCTTGTACGATTATTGTAACTTGTAGGAAATATAAGAAATGATGAAGGGATTAAAAATTTTCATTTTTTTTTGGATGACCCTGGTTCTGATTGCTTCATTGAAATTCGCCCCTGAAGCTGCGGGTTTCGAAAGCACCTCGAAAGTTTTATTTTTCCATGTACCAATGTCATGGATAGCTTCCCTGGCCTTTTTGGTTTCTGCAATTTTTAGCGTTCAATATTTACGGAATCGAAACAACAAAAGTGATATTTGGGCTTCTGCATCGGCTAGCCTTGGTTTTTTGTTTTGCATTTTGGCAACAGTAACAGGGTCGATTTGGGCTAAATTAGAATGGGGATCTTATTGGAATTGGGATCCTCGTGAGACTTCAATTATTATACTTTTATTAATTTACGCCGCTTATTTTGCTTTACGCTCTGCCCTGGACGACGAAGAGCAAAAGATGCAATTATCTTCAGTGTATTCAGTTCTGGCTTTTGTTACTGTTCCTTTTCTGATCTTTGTGATCCCGAGAGTCATAGATACGCTCCACCCTGAAAACCCCATCATGACCAATGATTCAGAAATGAAAATGACCGGTTCCATTCGAATTGTGTTTTTCGCTTCATTATTCGGGTTTACAATGATCTACTATTGGATGCTGCGACTCAAAGTGGATTTAGAGTTAATAAAGCAACAACTTGCAGGAATTGGAGAATCTACATGAGTGAAAATGTTTTATTGGTTGTATTTTTAATTGTTTGGTTTGGAATTTCATCATATCTTTTCTATCTCGACAGAGAAATTAAAAGAATTAAGCAAAAGTTGGAGCTACAAAAGGAAGTTAAGAATAATAAAATTTAAACACGATTTTTAAATTCATCATATTAAGGAATTCATGTCAATAGAGGTAAGTAAACTCATTGATGCGATTCATTCAAATCGAATACGAATTACCGATCATGCAGACGAGGAAGCATTTGCTGACAGATTGAAATTAACAGAGATTTTGCGTTCAGTATTGAATGGAGAAATTATTGAAGAATATCCAAAAGATAAACCTTATCCAAGCTGTTTAGTTTTCGGAAAATTGAAAATGGAGAACCGATTCATTCAGTTTGGGCTTATGATGAAGATCGTAAATGGTCAGTACTAGTAACAGTATACAAACCTGACCTGATTTATGGATCAAATATCGTAAAAGAAAGAAAAAGGAATGAAATCATTTCAGAAATGTCCATTATGTGGAGGTAAGTTAATTATTAAAGAAGTTGAAAAGCTCTTACGGGGTGGAAATCATACAGCTGTAATTAAAGTTATGGCAGAAGTTTGTAGTCATTGCGGAGAGCGTTTATATCAAAAGGAAACCGTTGAAAGATTTGAACAAATTAGGTTAAAACTAGAAAGTGAAGATATACAAGAATTTAAACCAATAGGGAAATCTTATCAGATCAGTACCTAACATTTCAAATTTGAATGATAAATATTAATAATAAAGGTTCGTCATGAAACCCAAATTTATAGTCGGTATAGTTGCCATCATAGTGTTGATCATTTTTGCAGGGGTAAACCTGACAAAATCTTTAACACCTTATGTGACTCTAAAAGAAGCGAAGGCTTCTCAAGCAGTCGTTCAATTTAAAGGCACCAGAGTCAATGGTAGCGAGTATTACGATATCGAGAAGAAGGTATTTTTCTTTAATCTAATTGACGAAAAGGGAGATGAATGCCAGGTCGTTTATAGTGGCGTTAAACCCTCCAATTTTGGACAAGCTACAGAAATTGTTGCAATAGGTAAATATGTAAACGATAGATTCGAAGCTCATCAACTATTGGTGAAATGTCCTTCAAAATACCAGGCTGAGGAGTCGAAATCGTGATAGTCGGTTATATTTCAATTGTACTGGCATTCTGCGCATCCCTGGTGGCTGCGGCAGCCTATTTTTATTATTACAGATCAAATAATAATAAATTTCTTTCAATCGCTAATTCAAGTTATACCGTGATGTCTATTGCGGTATTTTTCGCAATCGGATTATTACTTAGCCAAATCTGGTCTTACAATTTTCAACTAAACTACGTATATAGCCATTCTTCCAGAGCTCTTCCCTGGCATTTCGTTTTCTCGACATTGTGGGCAGGGCAAGAAGGCACATTTCTAATGTGGACTGCTTATTCAAGCATTTTTGGGTTTATTCTAATTCGTAAAACTGTCAGGAAAAACCCCCTTGTATTATTTTTTCTGGTTTTAACCCAGTTTTATATTCTCCTGATCTTACTTGGCCGTGATCCATTTCTTATGGTTTGGGAGGTTCGTCCCGATATCCCAGTCGGATTTGTCCCCGCTGATGGTGCGGGCTTAAATCCACTATTACAAAATCCCTGGATGCGCATCCATCCACCTACCCTGTTTGTAGGTTATGCTTCAACTGCAATCCCCTTTACTTTTGCAATGTCTGCCATGGTCCGTAAAGATTTTACAACATGGATTATCGAAGCCAGGCGATGGATACTTTTTACAGTTCTCATTCTAGGAACAGGCGTCATGATGGGTGGTTACTGGGCCTATACAACTTTAGGCTGGGGAGGATATTGGGGCTGGGATCCGGTCGAAAACGCTTCTATTATACCGTGGATATTTTCAGTGGTAATGCTACACGGAACGATGATACAAAGCAGACAAAAAGGATTGGTTCGATCCAATTTAGTTTTCGCCGGGCTAGCCTATATCTCAATGTTATGGGGCTCTTTTTTAACCAGAAGCGGAGTATTGGGTGATTTTTCCGTACATTCCTTCGCTGCATCTGACTTGAATATTTACTTGATCTGCTATGTAGGCTTGTTCCTGTTCATGTTTCTAGGTTTATATATTTACAGCACACGAGGTATTCGAGGTACATCCTTTGCTGACGGTATATTAAATCGAGAATCCTTTATCCTTTTTGGAATGACAGCTTTCCTGTTTTCAGGAATATTTACGTTTATCGGAACCTCGGCGCCATTTTTTACAGCATTGGTTAATAAGCCTGCAGGTGTAAGTATCGAGTTTTATGAGACCATTCATATGCCAATAGCCCTATTGCTTATGGCATCAGTTTCCTTCGCACCTTTATTGGCATGGAAGGTCAATGCGTTTCGCAATATCAAACGCTTGAATACTAGTTTAATCATCAGTTTTTTCATTACCACTTTTGCTGTAATCGTAGGACTCAATCAACCCATTTCAATCTTGTTATTTTTCCTGTCTGTATTTGCGATTATTATTAATGGTTGGGTTGTGTATGAATTTATCAAGAAAAAACCGGGTAAAATGGGTGGATATTTGGCGCATGTTGGCTTAGGATTCATGGTGATTGGTATCATCACATCAGCAATGTATGATAGATCAGAGAAAATTGCCCTGCCAAAAGACCAATTTCAAAAAACCTCATTTGGTTACGATATAAAATTTGTCGGATTCAGGGAAATGCCTGATGGTAAAGATCGGGCACAGTTGGTTTTAAAATCGGAAAATGAAGAATTTACCGCTGAAATGCAATTCTATTTTAGTGAGTATACCAACAGCTACATGCTCAATCCATATATAAAGTTGAAGCCTCTGAAAGATTTATATATTTCACCGATTAGCTTTGTTCCGGCAGAAGATCAAAATTCGCACCAGCTTTCTCTGGCGCAAGGACAAACGGGTAAGTTTTCTGATATTGCAGTCACTTTTAACGGGTTCGAGGTGAATCAACACGGCGAAGCTCAAACCATGATAGTCAAAGCAAACCTAACCGTCGAAGTCCCCGATGGCTCTTATTCAGAAAGGCATGATCTGGCGCCTGAGTACAAATTAGAAAACGGCAAATTTAGTTCAACAATCGTGGATGTTCCAGGACGGGATGGTGTAAGCGTTAAAATTGCGAGTGTTGATGCCAGCAATAGAACCGTTCATTTAGAGTTTAACTCAACAAATGGCGGCATTAAAGGTGTGGATTATTTAGGAATTGAAGTCAGTGAAAAGCCTTTCATTAGTCTCTTGTGGTTCGGAATTCTGGTTTTAATGTCTGGGGTAATCGTTACAATAACGGATCGCAAGAAGAAGGCGAAGGTTTAGTTTTTTTCCCTATTCATATGTGACTCCATATAGATTATTTTCCTTGATTCCTGAATTTGTGTCATTTGATCCGCCAGTTGACGGAGAAGAATGACATTTTTTTTATTCAACTTAAAATCGACAATATTATCATGGAAAAGAATCATAAATATTCTTTAAACAATATTTACAAACTCTCCCAAGACCAAATCAATTTTTATGAGAAGAATGGGTTTTGCCTGCTTAGGAATGTTCTTTCAAACGGTGAAGTCAAATACTATCGAGACATTATTGATCATGCGGTATCAATTCGTTCGGGTCACGATAAAAGAACACTCTCTCAAAAAAGTTTTTATGAACGTGCTTTCACACAATGCGGCCATTTATGGTCGGAATTTCCTGATGTAATGGAATTTACAACCAGTAAAAGATTAGCTGGAATTGCCAAACAATTTTTTGGGGGAAAACATGCAAGACTCTGGCATGATCAGGCTTTATATAAACTGCCAGGTGGCAGCATTACCGAACCACACCAGGATATGGCTTACTGGCCAATGCTGGATCGAAATGCAGGAACGATATGGGTAGCGCTTTCAGAAGCCTCTATTGAAATGGGCGCCATGTTTTTCATTCCGGGAACACATAAGTTAGCTATAGATAGTTGGAATCACAAACTCAAAGAGAACAGTGATCTGCTTGATCGCCTGCCGGAATATCTCAAGAAGAAAGCGATTGCATATGATTTAAAACCCGGCGATGCCACGTTTCACCACGGCTTAACAATTCATTACACAGGTGAAAACAAAACTGAGGTTATTCGCAAAGCCATGTGTGTGATTTATTTTCCGGATGGTGTGCGTTATGATGCCAATAGTCCGGAGGCTCATCATCACTGCGCTGCCGGCACGAAACATGGCGAGCCAATTGCAACAGGTAAAAATCCAATTTTGGCTTGATATTTTTGTAACCTGATCTCAACTGTATTCTAAAAATTTCCTTCATATATATTTATCAACCACATTTGATTGAATTAATTTTGAACTAAAATTATGTTCTATTAACAATTCCTGAACCTTCAATGTAAATAAAATAGGTTTTCCCATGCGATTTCTAATAATAGCCTTATCTGTTTTCGTCGTTTTGAACAATATTGGCTGTGAAGATGCCAATGATCCTTATTTGTTTGAAAATGAACCCCACCTTAAAAATATTAAAATGTTGACTGATTCTGGCGAGAATGCAGAAGCCTATTTCTCATTTGACGAATCCAAACTAAGCTACCAATCTACATCAGGAGGTTTGGAATGTGATCAAATATTCTTGATGAATCTGGACGGCACGGGCAAAAGGATACTATCAACCGGAAAAGGACGAACTAGTTGTGCATATATTCTTCCGGATGGAAATTCTATATTATATGCTTCAACACATCTAGTGGATGAGAATTGTCCCGCCCCACCTGATTTTTCCCGCGGATATGTCTGGAAACTGTATGACAGTTATGATATTTTTCGGGCGGATTTGGATGGCAATATCCAAAAACAGCTAACCAATTCACCCGGGTACGATGCTGAAGCCACAATTTCTCCAAAGGGGGATAAGATTATATTTACATCAACTCGCGACGGGGATCCGGAAATTTATGTCATGGATCTCGATGGCAGCAACCAGACTCGATTGACCTTCGAAAAAGGTTATGACGGTGGACCTTTCTTTTCCCTGGATGGCAGTAAAATCGTTTTTCGCGCCAGCCGGCCAAAGACAGAGGAAGAGCTTAAGGACTATGATGACTTAGTGGAAAAAGGCCTGGTTCGTCCGGGTATTTTGGAAATATATGTGATGGATGCAGATGGTTCAAATATGAACCAAGTAACCAATTTTGGCAAAGCCAGCTTTGCGCCATTTTTCCATCCCGACGGTGAACGTATTATCTTTGCTTCAAACTACTTAAGTGAAAATACAAGAAATTTTGACCTATATATCATAAATGTTGACGGAACAGGTTTGGAGAAAATAACAAACTTTGAATTATTCGACGGTTTTCCGATGTTTACCAAGGATGGCGAACATTTGGTCTTCGCTTCAAATCGGTTTAACAAAAACCAGGGCGATACAAATATTTTTATCGCCGATTGGGTAGATTGATTTGAAGTTGGACCTTATTCTGCATTAAATATTTAAAATTTATACGTTAACAATAAAAGGGTGTTATTACCATGATCAATTTTTTAGTAACCTTACTTTCAATCCTGGCTTTTTCACCAGGACAGCTGGATGAGAAAAAGAACTCGAATCCGGAAATTACTGCTGCCGAATTTCAAAAACACATTAATTTCCTGGCTTCCGATGAATTAGAAGGCCGTTTCACTGGCAGTGAAGGCAGTTTGAAGGCCGGTGAATATATCAAATCAGAATTCCAAAATTATGGATTAGAGCCATTTTTTAATTCCGATTATTTTCAGGAATTCCCGTTCGTTGCTGAATTAGAAATCACAGAAAATAATTCGTTAGCTATTCAATTTGGAGAAAATACGAATTATATAAATATTGTGAATGACTACACCACAGCGCCGTTTTCCGATAAACTAAACTATACGGGAGATCTGGTATTTGTCGGGTATGGTATCTCGGCAGCGGATCTCGACTATGACGATTACGCCGGCGTCGATGTGCAGGATAAAACGGTCTTGATTATGCGGTATAATCCGGAATATGATAACCCACATTCAGAATTTGAAAAATATTCAGCATTTCGTTATAAAGCAACGACTGCCAGGGATAAAGGCGCCAAAGCGGTCATTTTCGTAAATGGTCATTTGCCAAAAGATTCTGAAGATAAATTAATGAAACTGCGATATGACCAGGCGGCCAATGTTCATTCCATGGGAATTGTTCAGGTTAAACGCACTATCGTCGATAAGCTTTTCCACCAGGCGAATCTCAATTTTGCTGAACATCAAAAAAATAGTAGTGAAACCAAACAACCGTCGTCATTCGTATTTAAAGATGTAAAAATCAAACTGGAAACTGAGATCAAGGAAATAATAAAAACCGGCAGGAATGTAGTGGGACTGCTGCGGGGTAATGACCCGGAACTTGCAGATGAATATGTCGTTATTGGCGCTCATTTCGATCACCTGGGATTTGGTAAGACCGGATCATTATATCGAGGCGAGGACATCCTGATCCATAATGGTGCGGATGACAATGCATCGGGTTCTGCCGGGTTACTTGAACTGGCGCAAAAATTTGCCGACCAGAAAGAAATGTTGAAACGAAATATGATCTTTATTGCATTTTCGGGTGAAGAGCTCGGTTTACTTGGCTCCGCGCACTTCGTGAAAAATTCACCAGTCCCGACAGATCAAATGATCGCAATGCTCAACATGGATATGATCGGCCGAATGGATGAGAATAAACTCATCGTTTATGGCGCCGGTACCTCAACAAAGTGGAAAGATGTGCTGAACGAATTGAACCACGATAATTTCAAACTCACATTTCATGATGAGGGTTATGGGCCCAGCGATCATACTTCATTTTATGGAAAAGCCATACCGGTGCTGCACTTTTTTACGGGAGCCCATCCGGATTACCATCGGCCTTCGGATGACGCCGATAAAATAAATTCTACAGGCGCTCAGCAAGTAATCGAATATGTTTATCGCATTGCAAAAAACGTCAATAACACTTCCGGTGAAATAGATTATGTGAATATCCCGCAACGCCAAACAAGCAGGCGTGGATTCAGGGTTTACGTTGGCACCATTCCCGATTATTCCGAAAATGTCAAGGGCCTCAAGATTTCCGGCGTTTCGAAAGACGGCCCTGCTGAAAAGGCTGGCCTTCTGGGCGGGGACATCATCATAAAGTTCGGCGAGAAGGAAGTCAGTAATATTTATGACTATACTTATGCTTTACAAGATGCAACCCCGGGCGATATCGTTGATGTTGTCGTCATTCGAAACGACAAAGAAATGACATTTAAAGTTGAACTCGGCGCACGATAAAAATCGATCTGCAAATACCCATCAAGTTGTTATTATTGGTGGTGGTTTCGGGGGGCTTTATGCCGCGAAATTCTTAAAGCGAACTCCTGTTTGTGTAACCTTACTCGATCGTCGAAATTTTCATCTTTTCCAACCGCTCCTTTACCAGGTAGCGACGGGTGGGCTTTCTCCAGGTGATATTAGCGCGCCATTGCGATCAGTCCTTAAATCTCACAAAAACGTTACAGTAATATTAGGAGAAGCAGTTGATATTGATCCATCTAACCGGGTTGTGAAATTAATTGATGGTGAAATTCATTATGATACCCTCGTTGTGGCAACGGGAGTCAAGCACCATTATTTTGGCAATGACCAATGGTCTGATATTGCGCCGGGGCTAAAAACCATAGAAGATGCGCTTAATATCCGCAGTCGAATCTTACTGGCATTCGAAGCGGCCGAACGCGAGCATGATCCAGAGATTCGCAAAGCCTGGCAAACCTTTGTGTTGATTGGTGGCGGACCGACCGGAGTTGAATTAGCAGGGGCTTTGGGCGAATTATCACGAGCCACGTTAAAACATGATTTTCGTAATATCAATCCCGGCGACAGTAAGATTATTCTGGTTGAAGCAACTGATCGAATTTTGCAATCTTATCCACTTAATCTATCAATACAAGCTGAGAGGGCACTTACAAAGTTAGGCGTTACCATTGAATGCAACAGCATGGTTACAGAAATAGAACCCGGCACATTACACCTTCAGCAAAAAGAGAAAACCGTAAAATTACAAACCAAAACGGTTCTGTGGACCGCTGGAGTTCAAGCATCGTCATTTACCCAAAAACTGGTCGAACGAACCGAAGCAAAAGCCGATCAATATGGCAGAATTTATGTGCAGAAAGATTTATCCATTGAAGGATATCCTGAGATCCTGGTCATCGGCGATTCGGCTAATTTTTCTCATCAGACGGGTAACCCTTTGCCTGGTGTTAGTCCGGTAGCCATGAAACAAGGCCTGTATGCAGCTCGATTAATCCGAAATAGAATTGCAGGGAAAGATGTCTCTCCTTTTAAATATTTCAATAAGGGTAACCTGGCCGTCATCGGTAGAAATGCGGCTGTCGCCGATTTGGGTTTTTTAAAATTCCATGGCTTTTTTGCCTGGCTGCTTTGGATTTTTATCCATATTGCCTACCTCATTGAATTTGACAACCGAGTCTTAGTACTATTTCAATGGGCCACGAATTATTTTACCCGCAAGCGAGGCGCTAGATTGATAACCGGGGAATACTCAAAATAAATACACACCCCTAAATCCCCTCTCAAATCTCAAGAGGGGACTTAAACAGGTGACAATTGGACATTTCATAGCTATATAAGACCAAATATATCAATAAACAATTCAATTCAACTAATTCAAGGTAGCCAATGATCTCTTAGTTGAACCCAAAATAGTAAAGAATGAATTGAAAAAAATTCCTTATTGAAATAATAATCAATTGAAGTCAATTAAATCCTAAGTCCACTCTTGAGAGGGGATTTAGGGGTGTGTTATTGTTAAGGAAATCACAAAAATGCCTCGAAGAAAAATCATCGCATACAACCCAAAATTAAAGGAATTCGCCGGAAATTTACGTAATAATAGCACTTTATCGGAAATTTTACTCTGAAAAAAATTAAAAGGCAAACAACTTAGAGGATATGATTTCCATCGTCAAAAACCGCTGAACAATTACATTGTTGATTTCTTTTGTAACGAATTGATGCTAGCCATTGAAATTGACGGTCGTAGTCATGAATACAAAATACTAAAAGATCAAGAACGCCAGAATAAATTAGAAACACTTGGGATTCATTTTCTCCGATTTACGGATTATGAAGTGAAGCGTGTTGTTGATGATGTAATCAAAGTGATTGAAGCTAAGATTATTGAACTTGAAGAAGTGGATTGACAAGAAAACCCCCGTGTGAACAAAAAAATTCCCAATAAAGAAATTGCAGGTTAGTTAAAACTATGTCTAAATAATGGCTAACATAAGATAGGCTTATTATTTTCAATTTGAGCCCGATATTCCTTAATGGGTGTGTTTTTTTAAAATTATACCTGGTTTGTAGCTTAAAAAATGGAGAATAGAAAAGATGCAAGGGACTGATCAATTAAGAAACCAGCTTGAGGATGCTGGAATAAAAAACCTCAGGAAACTTAATTGGAATTTATCCGCTCCAGACCTTTATACACATGCGATAAAAAGAGATGAAGCCAAACTTGCAGACAATGGACCGCTGGTAGCCATTACGGCTCCCCATACCGGCCGAAGCCCTAACGACAAATTTACCGTTCGAGAACCTTCAAGTGAGAAACAGATCTGGTGGGGCAAAGTGAATGTAGAAATCAGTGAAGAAAATTTTGAAAGGCTGCATAAAAAAATACTGGACTACCTGCCAGGACGGGATGTTTATGTGTTTGATGGCAATGCAGGTACAGACGAGCGCTACAGGCTGCCGATTCGAGTGGTTACCGAAAATGCCTGGCAAAACCTGTTTGCGAGAAATATGTTCCTGCCTTTAAAAGGTCAGGCGGAAATGGAAAATCATAAACCGGAGTTTACAGTCCTCCACGCACCTAATCTGCAGGCAGATCCAAATACGGATGGCACTGTTTCCGGAACATTTGTAGTCATCCACTTCGGCAAAAAATTGGTTTTAATCGGCGGTACCAGTTATGCTGGTGAGATTAAAAAATCGATATTTACGATTATGAATTACCTGCTGCCGCAAAAGGGAATTTTCTCCATGCATTGTTCTGCAAATATTGGCGTAAACGAGGATGTCGCCCTGTTTTTTGGATTATCCGGCACTGGCAAAACAACCCTTTCGGCAGATCCATCCCGGAGATTAATTGGCGATGATGAGCATGGTTGGAGTGATGATGGCGTTTTCAATTTCGAAGGTGGATGTTACGCAAAAGTCATTCGCCTGTCGGAAGAAGCTGAGCCGGATATTTACAAAACCACCAGTATGTTCGGCACAATTCTGGAAAATGTAATTCTCGATCCTGTCACACGGGTTCCGGATTTAGATGATGCTGAAATCACCGAAAATACCCGGGCGTCCTACCCGATTTCTTTCATAGAAAACCATGAACCCTCCGGCAAGGGCGGCCATCCGAAAAATATTTTTATGCTGACCGCCGATGCTTTTGGCGTGATGCCGCCAATCTCTAAATTGACGCCGGAACAAGCCATGTATTATTTCCTATCCGGTTACACTGCCAAAGTTGCCGGAACAGAAAAAGGAGTGACCGAGCCCAAAGCTGTATTTAGTGTTTGTTTCGGAGCGCCTTTTATGGCATTGCACCCATCGGTTTATGCCGACCTGTTAGGCAAAAAGATGCAGGAACATAAAGCCAATTGCTGGTTGTTGAATACAGGCTGGGTTGGCGGGCCTTATGGCGTCGGCAGCAGAATTCAGATTAAATATACGCGAGCCATGATTAAAGCTGCCTTGGAAGGATCGTTAGCACAAGTAGAAACAATCCAGGATCCATTCTTTGGATTGCACATACCCACATCA
>JADFJB010000138.1 GCA_022566355.1 candidate division KSB1 bacterium | reverse complement strand
TGGAAATATCATTCACCCTGCCCTGATGGTCGGCGACAAACTTTTCCGACTGCACAAACATGCCGCCGGAACCGCAGCAGGGGTCAAACACCCTGCCTTTGTAGGGTTCCAACATTTCCACCAGCAACTCGACAACGCTTCTTGGCGTGTAAAACTGTCCGCCTTTCTTGCCTTCAGCGAGGGCAAACTCACCCAGGAAATATTCAAACACATGCCCGAGCACATCAGCACTTCGGGCTTTGGCATCACCCAGGGCAATGTTTCCAACAAGGTCAATCAAACCGCCGAGAGTGGTAGGGTCGAGGTTGCCCCTGGCAAAGACTTTCGGCAACACATCCCGGAGAGATACATTTTCCCGTTCAATGGCATCCATTGCCTCATCAACGGTTTTCCCGATGGTCGGTTGTTTTGCATGGCTTTGAAGAAAACGCCACCGCGCAGAAGGCGGAACAAAGAAAACATTCTCGGCTTTGTATTCGTCCTTATCTTCCGGATCGGCGCCGGCATAGTCACCTTCGCCTGTTTTCAGTTTTTCATGTAACTCTTCAAAAGCATCGGAGATATATTTCAGGAATATCAATCCCAGAACAATGTGTTTGTATTCTGCAGCATCAATATTTTTCCTGAGCTTATCGGCTGCTTTCCAAAGCTGTTTTTCAATCGGCTCTTCGCTGTTGTTGTTCTTATTGGCTTTTGCCATTTATTCTCCGGTTCTTTATTCAATTTGTATAATCGTCAAGGAAGTTTTGTGTTCTTCCCGCTTCCTGGCAATCTGTTTGTCGTGTTGGGCTAACCTAGGGTTATCCCAATCTCGTATACTCCCTATAGTCAACAAAATTTGTCGTATAAGAAGAAGTCTCTTTCAGCTTGTTGCGGGATATTACGCGACTTGTATAATGTCCAATTTTTTTTTCAACTTTATCCAAAGTACTTTGAAAAGTAAATTTAAACCAATTATCTACCAGAATCCGAACATTCCTCCTTTTTGAATTACACAAAACAACCATAAGTATTTCCCACATTTTTGAATATTTACCACACCTGATATTGTAATTAATTAATGAATCCAGCCTTAGAAAATCAATGCTTTTTCACTTGAGAGATAAGCAACGTTTATTTGAGAATAGAATGGAAGCACTAAAATATTTAACCACTCCATTAATTTTTAGACATTGCAAAACAGGATTATCAATTTATTATATTCAGTCATGCAGGATACGCGCTGCAGATACCACAGTTGTGGCTGCGAAACTTGCCCCAAATACAATGCTATGCATAATAATACTTGGTAATGCATAAAGCTTATTTTATTTTATGCATCAATTACAAAGGTAAATAAAATGAGAACAACGATCGATATACCCGAAGATTTAATGAACGAAGCCATGCGGGTAACGAAATCTCCCACTAAAACAGATTTAATCAAAAAAGCTCTAACCAATATCATTCAAAAAAATAAGATAAAATCGTTAAAAAACTATAAAGGGAAAATTGATATTGAGATAGATTTAGATTCTGATATAGTGTAAATATTATTTCTAACAAAACAAAATAAGATTAATAATGTCTCGCTAACCTTCGGGAGCTTCTAGGTGACGCTTTGAAGTTACAGGGATCAAACATAAAACTCAAAGAGGAATGATTCATAAAAAAAGCGCTGGGTGTTTAGTCCAGCGCTAACGATCATCTTTGATCTGTAGGAGGAGGTTATCTGCTTCCGTGCGGATGTTAATTTATACGGTCTATTTGGACAAAAAGTTCAAAATGCGCAGAACCGGCAAGAAGAGTGACAAAGGAACAGAGTAACAGAGCTATTCGGTTTAAAGTCAATTTTATTCAAAAGGCAAAAAGTTGGAAGAGGAATGGGAGTTATGGGTTAAGCATCAGGGGAAAAAGTCTGAACAACAGGTTACACTGATTAACGGATTTCAACAGATTTTTTAAGAACAAATCAGGTTAATCTGGTAATCTGGTAAATCATGGTTCAGACAAAGGTTGATTAGCTGTTTTGGATAAGTTGAAGTCTATTTTGAGTTTATCGAAAAGATCAGGCTTTAAAGCATCAACACATTTTATGCACTCCACAATTTTCTTTTAGTTTGAGTATAAAATAAAACCAGTAGGACAGACATTCTTGTCTGTCCATATTATATTTGACAAAAAAAACCTGGCAATTTTCCCTTTCACGTTTCACATCTCTGTTACTTTGTGCCTTTGTGCCTTTGTGCCTTTGTGCCTTTGTGCCTTTGTGCCTTTGTGCCTTTGTCTCTTTGTTACTTTGTCACTTCTTCCGAATCAATTCAACAATCGTCTCAAAAGCTCTTGGATCTTTGCTCTGGCCCAGCCAAAAAATGGCTTGTTTTCTCACTTTTATATTCGGATGAGTTTTGGCAATTCGAATCAAATGTGGTACGCCTTTATTATGGGGAAGCTGGGTTAATGCGAAGACTGCCTTCTTTCGCACTTTGGTTTCATCATCGGAATAAACCAAATCCTCCAATGCTTTTTCAGCTTTCCTGGAAGCTTTTTGACCCAGCCAGAAAATTGCTTTTGAACGCACCTCGAAGTCCTTAGATTTCTGAGCCAAATCAATCAAGACATCGGTGGATTCTTGAGAGCGCATTCTACTAATGGCAAAGACCGCATGTTCGCGAACATTCGAGGATCGATCGGATTGTATAATTTTTTTCAGAATATCGAGCGCTTCTTTGTGGTGAGTTTGTCCTAGCCAAAAAGACGCACTTTTGCGAACTTCAGCATGCTCGTCTTTAGTAGCGAATTCTTTTAGAATGGCTATGGATCTTTTATTGGCATCATGAATGCCAATGACCATGGTAAATCTCTTTTTCATTTCTACCGAAGTTACGCCTTCAGCAAAGTCTTGCAGGAATTCTAAACTGTTTTCATGCTCTATCTGGCCCAGCCAAATGAGTGGCAGTTCATCTAAATTTACATGCAGTGTTAAATTAGTGACTTTAGTTTTTTTAACATCCTCAAACCTCTTGGAATTAGATTCGTAGCGGAATAGGATGGCGACCTCTTTTAGGACTTTTCTTTCTTCCTTTTTTTCATCCTTCAATTCATCTAACGTCTCCTTGATGGTCCGTTCGATGATTTCCTTATCCGAAAGTTTTTCATCGGGATCAGCCTTCTTACCATATATGAGTTCTTCCAAGGTGATTTTGTCTTGATAATCGCGGCTAAATGAACCGATGTGAGAATTTTCACCCATCAATCTTTGGATGCTGTAGCCAATCCAAACGCCGTTTCTATACTTTCCCGATTTCGCTTCCCTTTCCGCCCATGTCCAGCGTTTGCTCAAATCGTCATTCTGATTAGGATATTTGACAACATCCTGCGCTTGAGTAATAAGTGGAAATATGATTGAGGTTAGAACGAGTGTTTTTAAAGTTTGCTTTATCATGCTATTTCCTCATTACATCAATTGATTCCATCACTCCAGGTTATGGAATCAATTAGTTCTGAAACAAATCTCATTGATTTGACAAAATCTTCACCAATGCTTCCTGTGCTTTTGGCGAGCCAATCTGTCCGATTGCTGAAACAGCGGCAGTACGCACTTTGAGATGAGGATCATTTTGTACGATGTCAACCAGGACAGAGATTGCACCGTCGCTGTCTGCATGGCCCAGGGCGCGGACCGCATAAATACGAAGTTCAACATCTTTCTCGGTCTTCAACAAACTCGCAAGTGCATCTATCCCAACTTTCCCGCCACTACCTCCAATGCAGCTAAGGGCCGCTTTACGTGCTGCGGTTGATTTTGCCTTCCTTACAATTTCCAATAATTCATCGAATCCATCTTCGTCCAGCATGTTCCTCAAGCTATAAACAGCAGTTTTTGCTAGTTCATCATTATCGTTTGTCATCGCAAATTGCGTCAAAATACTTTTGGCTTCAGAATCTTCATCCCTGTTGCCAATTGCATACAATGCAGTTTTCTGCAGATCTCTGTCCTCAACCGAGGTCAAGACCATTTTAAGAACATTGAGACTTTCTTTTCCATCTATATTACCGATTGCATGAAGCGCGGTTTTCCTGAGAGATTTATCCGTTTCTTTCATTACAACATCCCGCAGGATGGGTAATGAAGTTGGCTCGTCATAATTAGCTATTGCATACAAGGCAGCCTTGCGAACATTTAATATCTTTGCCTCTTTTAATATGCGTTGTAAAATTGGCAAGGCATCCTTCTCATCAAGATTACCGATGGCATAGGTTGCAGTTTTCGCCAGCTTTTCACTTTCATCATGCAAAGCGACATCCACCAAAATTGGCAAAGTCCCTTTTTTATCCAAATTCCCTAATGCGTAGAGTGCATGTTTGCGCACATCGGCATTTGCATCGCTATGCAGTATTTCAGTCAAAACATCTATTACCGTGTCATCACCTGAATTTCCAAGCGCATACACGGCTCGACGCTGCACACCTTGATCAGCATCATGTAGTGCGATATCTTTCAGTTTATTTATAGCTACTTTTGACTCAATGTTTTGCAGCATATAAACGATTTTTGTTCGGATTTTGGGACTCTTGGCTCTGTCATATAAATCAAACGCAACGGTGACTGCCTGGTCATCGCCAATATTCTGCAAGGCATATAAGGCAGAAAGTAATATTTCCTCATTATCGCTCTGCTGCATCGATTTGATGATATCCTCATACCCGGGCTTTCCTTCTCTCGCCAGTCGTTGGCCAATCTTAATTAAATTGGCTTTAGCATCATCCGCCCATTTACTGCGGGAATATTTTTTGGCAAACTGTTGGTAACACTCGAATGATTCTTCTTTATTACCATTTGATTTATCTGCTGCATAGCATAACCAAAATTGCGCATCATCCACCCAACGGCTTCTTGGATATTTTTTTGTCAGATCCTCAAATGCTTTGATTGCGGCATTCCAATTTTCATTAAGGATCAGGTTATATCCATCTTTATAGGCATTTGATGCAGCATCCTGGTCATCATTTAGATCAAATTCGCCAATGAATTCAAGGCCTTTCATACTCATCTTAAACATCGGGATTTGAGAAAGCGATGCTTTAGCAATTAATTCTGAAGCTTGAGCAACCATTATATTTGCAGTTTGCATTTTATATTCAAGATGAGCAAACTCCTGTAAATTAATATTCTTCATCATGGCTACGCTTCGTGCCAGCATAGGTTCTATTGCTTTCAACTTTTCTATATCAAACTGCGGTACATGAATTGGTTTGATTTCTACAATTTGTGCCTGGCTGGATAAAGCAGAGATGAATAGGGTTAAACCCCATGTTGCTAAAGTTAATTTTTTGATTATTCCCTTCATTTTTTAACTCCTCGTTTAAATTGTTTGGTCTATTTTAGATTTTTTAGGTGATACCGGTATTTGTTCATTCTCGTACATTTTCCTCATTTCTTCCAGGTTAATCCGCAGCAAAATTGACCTGCTATCGGCTGTGCTTTTAACAAGTTCTACCGCAGGAAGGTCTTTATCCGCCTCCAGGTTAGCAATTTGCAGTAGAACAAGCTCTAAATCCGAGATCAGTTCTCGAAGTCTTAATTGATCTGACTGACCGAGGTCATCTTTCAAGACGCTGGTTTCTTCGATCAACTGCTGGGAAATTTGCCGTTGGTGTGCAAAATTTAATGCCAACGGTTCTTCTGGACTGTCATCCAAATTCACAAGCCCCAACAACAGCAATTTAGAACGTTGTAAGAACCTATCTGCCCGCTGGTTTATGGCGGCTTTGGCCGCGACAGTCGTATATTCATTGATTTCATTTGAACTCAGGGTTCCTGATGGAATGTCAGTTGTTAATATGTTTTTTCCGATCAAAATTCCGATGAGCAAGAGCACCAACCCACCAGCGAGTTGTATTGTGAATCTGGGTCTACTTTCAAATAGTTGTGAAATCCTAAGTTTCCATCCTGGCTTTATAGTTCTGGTTGGACGGACATCTTCTAATCGATCCTCCAGATTCTTCCAGTAATTTTGCCAGAATTCAGGCTTCGGTTCCGGTCTTTCGACGTTATCCATTAGATTCAAAGTCGATTTCATTTCAACAAATAAACTGCTGCATTCTGTACAAGTGGATTTATGTTCGTTGAACCTCTTTAAATCCTGGGAATTAAGTTCTTCATATAGAACTTCTGTACAAAGTTGGCGAAACTTTTTGCATGCATTCATTTGGATTCCTCCAATCCTAAATCATATCGATAAAACGATAATGAATCCTGTAAGCGTCTGATGGCTCGGAAAAGTGAACTTTTTACCGAACCTTCTGAAATCTTTAACATTTCGGCAATCTCCTTTAATGAAAGATACTGGTAATGACGCAGAACAAAAACTGAGCGTTGCTGGTTGGGAAGTTCCTTCAAAGCACTATCCAAATGCTTTTGTATCAAACCGGCTTCCGCTTTTTGTTCGGGATTGTGATTAGGTTCATGATCAACAGGCGGTTTTGCTACTTTGACATCATCACTGAATTCTTCCTCAAAAGAATCCAGCGGTGGCGTATATTTGCGGCCTTTATCGATAAACCTATTTACTGCGATTCGGTGAATCCAGGAACTAAACTTGGCTGAGCCGCGAAATTTTTTTATCGAATGATAAACCTTAATAAATACCTCCTGTGATAAGTCTTCTGCATCATGATGATTTCTGGTTAGATCGTAACATAAATAATACATTTTTTTCATGTGGCGTTCGACCAATTCTCGAAACGCGTTCACATCTCCTTCTTGAGCCAATTTAATTAATCGTTCTTCTTCATTCCTCATACGTATAAGTGCCTTTATGAACTGCTTGGACGAATTCCTTTTCCAAAAGGTTTACAGGTTCTAAGGTTTTGTGTTAATTAATTGATTAGTGTCTGAACGAAAAGCACCCATTCTGTCATTCCCGCATGCTTTTAGCGGGAATCTACATGCTTGGAATGATTAGATTCCGGCTCAAGCTTGTCCCTGCATGTTGCCCGTTAAAAACATACGGGCACAAGTTTTGGCAGGGAAGATTACCGGAATGACACTAGTTGTTGAGTTTTCGGTCAAACACTAATTAGCAAATAATGTGTAGGTGTTGCGTGCAAGTCTTTTTTTTTGGAAATATTTGGAATATCAAATTTCTAATCTCGAAATCCTAAACAAGTCCTAATTTCCAAATTCCAATGCCTTCAGCAGGTCAACAATTCTAAATTTGTTTGACATTTGAAACATTATTATTTAGATATTGTTTAGAAATTCGTGCTTTGGATTTAAGATTTTTACCGATTCCTTCTCTATAGGTTTTACTTTGAATATAACTCTATTTTCCCATATTACACTTTAATAATCTTGTTAGCTTTTCTCAACATCTTCTTTTTTATCTTCCACTCTGTTTTGATTGTTTTTAATCTTTTTGGCTGGATGTGGAAAAAAACCAGGAAATGTAACCTGATCACACTGGCAGTCACTTTATTTTCCTGGTCTGTTCTGGGGATTTGGTATGGATTCGGCTATTGCCCCTGCACTGAATGGCATTGGCAGGTTAGATTCAATTTGGGTTTTTACGATATGCCATCCTCGTATATCAAATTTTTGATTGACTCTATGACTGGCTTGGATGTCAATACAATATGGGTCGATTATGTTACCCTCATTGGTTTGATCCTGGCTATCGTTGGATCTCTAACAACAAATTTTTTGGATTGGAGAAAATCGAAATAATTAATGTAATAGTAATTTTTACTTGACAAAAAGGCTAACAATTTCTATTGTAAATATACTCATTTAAAACAGAGGAGACAGACTATAAAAATATCACGGATGTGACATACACGCTTATCAAGAAAGGTGGAGGGACCAGCCCTGTGAAACCTTAGCAACCTACCATAAAATTGGAAAGGTGCTAATTCTTGCAATGAATTCTTTTGAGAGATGAGCGATCCATTTTAAGCCCCTTCTCTTAAAAAGTTGGGGCTTTTTTAATATATGAAATAAATGGAAAAATATGGACTAATCAATTCCTTCAACATAAATAATAAACGCTTATCAAGAAAGAAATTTATAAAGTGAATAAAAATATGAATGTGTTTTCTGCAAAACGTGTCTCGAGAGTACAAAGCTTACAATTAAATGCTGTCATCGAAAAAGCATTTCCATTGTTTGAACCCATTAATGAAAAGATATGGGCATAGGGTTGGGAGCTTGAACTAATCTATCCAAATACGGAAGTGATTGCCGAAGGGCTTATATTTAAAACAAAAGGCCATGCTACGGATAAAAAAATTTGGATCATAACCAAACTCGACAAAGAGCAATTTCAAATTGAATATCTAAATATTGAGCTCGAATTTTTACTTGGCAACATTTTAATCAATTGCGAGGAAAATTCAGATAGTATGACAACTGCTTTTGTTACATACATTTACACGGCTCTTTCGGAAAAGGGGAATAACTACATCGATACTTTTACCGCAGAGTTTTTTAAAAATTTGGTTGGATTCCTGGGAAAAAGCTATTAACCTGATCTATTAATGAATTATAGTATTAAGCTTAAAGTTTCAAAAGTGTCATCCCGTCGCACAGGCTGTCGCAACGGGATCTATTTCCATAAAATAAAAAGCATAATTGTAAGTATAAAATAGTTGCAAAATAGATCCCTCCTGGATGACAGTGATAAGGTTCATGAATTATCCAGGTTAATTACTACCGGGATACCGGTACTATTTTGGAAGAGCCTCATTAATTAATACCATCGCTCCAAGTGATGGCATCAAACTCGGCCAAGAGAGATAATGAATATTTTTACCTATGGAACCCTTATGTTCAACCAGGTTTGGCGCCAGGTTGTGGAGGGAAATTATAAGTCAAAACCGGGAATTCTCTTTGGCTATAAGCGCAGGGCATTAAAGGGAGAAATCCATCCATGTTTGATAAAAGGATCGCCTGGGAACAAATTAGAAGGCATTATCTATTTTAATATTTCTGATACCGATATGCAAACTCTTGATCGATTCGAAGGACCTGAATATAAGAGGGTGAAAGAGACCTGCCTTTTACAAAATGGAGCAAAAGTGGAAACCGAAACTTATGTTTGGATTGGGAATTTGGAATCTGTCAGTTCAGAGCCATGGGATGCGGAACGTTTCGAAAAAGAAGGAATCCATTTATTTATCCGTAGATACAAAGAATTTATTAACTGAACTAAATTTTCTCCAGTTACTCGACTTCAACTGAATTCTTAAAATAGGTATAACCAATGATTCCATTGTAGCTTCAAAACCTTTTTTTTAATATAATTTCATTGTTTAGCATTTGATTTAATACTTGATAATAGTTTGATAAGGAAGGAGAAGTATGAGTTACGACCTCCATGATTTCACCAAAGACGTCATCGATCGCAGTCACGAAATTCCGGTTTTGGTTGATTTTTGGGCAGAATGGTGCGGACCCTGTAAAATTCTGGGTCCGGTTTTAGAGGAATTGGCAGAGCAGCAAAAGGATAAATGGGAATTGATAAAACTGGATACCGAGCAACATAGCGAGCTTGCTGGCAAATACGGAATTCGCAGCATTCCGAATGTGAAATTGTTTGTTGATGGTGAAGTAAGGGACGAATTTGTCGGGGCTTTACCGAAAAATGCTATCGAAAAATGGCTGGAAAAAGCCATTCCCGGCAAATATGCAAACCAACTGAAAGAAGCACAAGAGCTTTTATCACTGGGAGAAACCCAAAAAGCCGAACAGATATTGCAAGACATCACTGCAGCCGAACCTAACAACCAACAAGCCGGAGCATTACTTGCGCGTTCAATCTTTTATTCAGATCCACAAAAGGCTTTACAGCTTGTCAACCCGATTGAGCCGGATTCTGAGTTTTATGAAACTGCTGATGCAATCAAATCCTTTGTGAAATTGTTTGAGTATTTGGATGATCCTGAAAACCTGCCTGAACATTCGGTAAAGGTTGGCTATTTAATCGCGATTAAAAACTTGCAAAATCAAGATTTCAACAGCGCGTTGGAGCACTTCATCGAAGTCATGAGAACAGATCGTGATTATGATGATGACGGCGCCAGGAAAACCTGTATCGCTATTTTTAAGTTTCTGGGTGAAGATAGTGAAATTACAAAAGGACATCGCCCGGCATTTAGTAGCGCCCTGTATGCCTGACTTGGTTTTATCATAAAAAAATGAGTCTTTTTTTTGAAGCCACAATAAATCTGCTCTGATTTTGTCTTAATATTTTTGAAAGAAAAAGTATGCATTTGAGATAGCCTCAATTTTTTCTCTAACCCACTTTTAGGAAATATCACAATGGAAAACGAAATCGTCGATCTCCTCTCACAGCTTGTCGGGATCAACTCAATTAATCCAACACTCTCCAATGGTCCAGGTGAAGAAACAATAACAAAGTTCGTTGCCGGGTTTTTAGGCGATTTAGACCTCGATCCTGAAATTCAAACGGTACAGCCCGGCAGGACAAACGTGGTTGCCATAATTCCCGGAAACGGGTTTGCCAAACCATTGTTGCTGAACGCCCATCTCGACACGGTAGGCGTAGAGGGTATGGACAATCCGTTTAGCTTAAAACAAGATGGCAATAAATTGTATGGCCGCGGCGCTTACGATATGAAAGGCAGCGACACCATCATGCTGCTTCTTGCAAAACACTTTAGCCAGAACACCCCTCCAATGGATCTTCATTTTACTTTCGTTGCAGATGAAGAAGACAAAAGCATTGGTATGGAATATATTGTAGAGAACTGGCTGCCCAAGTTACCGCAACTACCGGCAGCCGGTATTTTTCTTGAACCGACTGAGTTAGACATTGGGATTTGTCATAAGGGCTTTTCCTGGTTCGAAGTAGAGGTTTTTGGCAAAGCCGCCCATGGCAGCCGACCGGAACAAGGAATCGACGCCATTTTACCCCTTAGTGCGGCCTTAGATGAATTGAGAGCAATCGAATCTGAGTTATCCAAAAAAGAAAAGCATCTATTGTTAGGGAATCCCGGCCTGCACGCAGGCCTTATCGAAGGCGGCGGCGAGCTAAGCGTACTCCCTCATCAAGCCAGGCTGGTATGGGAAAGACGCACCTTACCGGGTGAAACGGAACAATCCGTCGTTGCCGAACTCGACCGGGTACTTAATGCTGTCAAAAATTATCCCGGTGATCATACGGTTAACGGCAATCCCCTATTTTCCAGACCTCCTCATGCAACACCCCGGACTTCGGCAATTGTACAAAAACTTCAGCAATTCTCGCCAAACTCAGAAATCATCGGTTGTTCTTTTTGGGCAGATTCTGCGTTGGGAGGCGCTGCCGGGTTTCCATCGGTCTTATTTGGACCCGTGGGCCATGGCGCTCATGCAATCGATGAATGGGTAAGCTTGCAGAGTTTAGCAGAGCTTTACAAAATACTAAAACAAATGATAGAAACCTATTAACCTGGGATAATTTGAAGTTAAGTAACTTAGTGGAAATTGAGCTATCCTGCATTTGAATCATCCAGAGATGTATTTATGAAATCAGCAGGTTCTGGAAAAAACATCGTAGATGTTTAATTATTGTAGGTTCAATTGTCGTTTCAAGTTCACGATCCGCCAGATGGTGGATCAATAAAAAGATTGAGCAAGAAATTATTAATCCTCTACGAGGATTTAAAAACCTGGAATGCGATCACATATCTACAATAATAAAACCTCTACGAGGTTATTTATGATCAATTGCAGCA
>JADFJB010000137.1 GCA_022566355.1 candidate division KSB1 bacterium | reverse complement strand
TCTTTTGCCATCCCATCGGATGTTTTTATAGATAGTTGCTCACAAAGTGTAATCGGTGTTGCTTAAATCGTAATTAGAATCATCAAGCAAATCTGATGAGTAAGATGATCTTTGTTAGCTGCCATCAAATGATAAAGAAATTGGCATCTTTTCCATTTCTTTTAAGGCGAACACTTTAGTAAAAAGAATAAAATCAGTCGAGTTAAGATCGCTACGTAATGAATTGTCACTAAAGTTGGATCTTGCCGCTCCTACGCCAATATCAAGGATGCCATTGACAGAGTAACCTATATTAAGCGCATAAGCCGTTATGTTCTTTGCGGCAGCAGTACCTGCATTAAAAACAGGTGCGCTCTTCCCCTTATTGAGAAAAATACTTTGAGATAGCAACACATTTGGTAGGCTGACAATGATTAAAACAACCATGAAACGCTTCATGCTACACTTCCCTAAATTAGGGGTGAAGGGCTATGTAGGTGAATTCTTGATTAATGATAATTTAAGATGTGTTTAAAGGGATGTCAAGGATTTGTTTGGGAGGGATATAAAATTTCATTCTAATATGCCGATAATTAGTTAAAAAGGGGATATATGTCTAAAAACGGGCAGCTTCTCATGATGCTGCCCGTTTATTTTTGCCTTACATCACACTTGCAAACTGCCTTTAATACCGTGCGTATAAATGGATGTTGTGGGAAATTATTGGGGATATGAATTGCGTAATTTAGTTGCTAAACTATACCAATCGGTACGCGCCCGGAATTTTACGGATGTGAATGTGCAGCTTGGGAATAAGGGCAGTGTTTTTAGTGAGGTTGAGCGGGGCGGAAAGAGAGGAGAAGGTGATGAAGAAGTGAGGTCTTTTTAGATGACCTCTTTGATAATTCCCCATGATTTTAAAAAAATCTATTTCTTCCTTCGTTTCTCTAAAAGTTTTATAAAGCCATCCCTCATAAGTCCTGTTTCCTTTGGGCCTAGAATCGCAAGAAGAGTACCAATAGGCAAGGATTGATTAGTTGTTTGTATAACCGTTACTTTAAATCGTTCATTAGGGAATTGCTTCCGCAAGCTTTTGCCATGGTTTGCTCGGCGAGCGACTTCCCAGCCATCATGATCCACCAGAAGTTTTATTAATTGATTACCAGATATGGCAGGTAAATCTTTATTACCCCGAGGCTTCGGCATATTGTTGTAAAGATCTAAACTGATGCTGTTCGAAAATATTTGGATCTAACTTAGGTTGCACCTTGATTTTATGTTGTTTGATTTCCTGGGGAAATTCCTTAAACATAATAACATTATTCTCTTTCAAAAACCTATCAAGCTCACCTACTTCGCTAAGACCAGTTAATTTTAATTCTATTGCCTCTTCGATACTTTCCTTTGCTTCATCAAGGCTGTTGCCAAATGAAGCGCTCCCCAATTCGATACATTCAGCAGTCCAGCGATTATCATCCTCTTTTTTGAAGTATATTGTTAAATGAATATAATATACTTTGTCCATACTAAACCTCCAATAGTAATTGTATTTATTGAACCTGTTTATCTCCTTTTCGTTATTTTAGGCTGGTTTATGAAATTTATATAACAATAAGAACCTAATTTATTAAGGTAAATATGTCAATAGAAAAGTACCCATAAACGGGAAAAATCTCAAGTACACCACAATAATTTATGTTACTTTCTGCATTTTTATTAACCATACTTATCAAATATTTGTTTAAGATCCCGCATATTTAAAATAACACGCACCAATCGCCATTCGCGGGAAATTCGACTCCAGTTAGGGGAAGTTAGGAGCAGAGGCCGATCCTGGCGGTGGGAAATTATTGGGGAAATTGAATTGCAAAACTAAATGGGCAACTATACAAAGCCAATATTTCACTGAATTATTTACCGCGTCAAAAAAAACTAGCAATTTCAAACATACTATGTTACTCTAAAGTAACATGAACAATAATAACAAACATCTAAGTTGGAAAGCATTTTCAGACTCTACTCGAAGAACGATCCTCGATCTTCTAAAAGAGGAGCCTCGAACAACGAGTTATTTGTGTGACTATTTTAAAGGTCTGTCACGCTTTGCGGTGATGAAGCATCTTGGCATCCTTCATGATGCGGATTTAGTCATTGTCAAACGTGAGGGTAAATTTCGTTGGAATTTTATTAATACGGCGCCAATTCAGGAAATTTATGAACGCTGGATGAGCAAGTATACAATCCCCCTTGCTGTATCGATTTCTAATTTAAAACAACATATCGAACAAGAAAAAAAAGGAGAAATCAGTATGACAGATAAAGAGCAAAGTCTTACGCAGGTAAGTTCAACACAAATCGAGTTAAAGATCGATATCCGGGCTTCAAAGCAAAGGGTATGGCAGGCCATCACCGAGGAAATCGGCACCTGGTGGCGCAAGGATTTTTATGTGTATGAAAATGCAAAGCTCGTTTTCGAAGCCTATCCCGGTGGCCGTTTGTATGAAGATGCCGGCGAAAAAGGTGGGGGAGTGTGGTATACGGTCATGAATATTTCACCTCCAAACCAATTGCAGTTGGTTGGACACTTGGCGCCACAATATGGCGGTCCAGCCACAACGATTTTGCAGCTCACTTTGGCAGAAGCCAACGGTTCAACAACATTACATGTTTCAGATGCATTGTTCGGCCGGTTATCCAACGAGACACAATCCCAGGTTTCTGAAGGTTGGAGATTGCTTTTTGAAGAAGGATTGAAGCCGTATGTGGAAGGTCATAGTTAAGGGAATATTTGTGAATTGGTCATAATTAGTGACCCATCTTTTACCCAAACGGTAACATTTACAAATTCCGTCTTTTTGCCGATAAATCTAACAAACCAGAATTAACAAAATGAAATCCAGACGAAATTATTATCGGGTTCTCCACATTCAGCCCGACGCGCCATTTGAAATCATTCGCTCAAGTTATCGTACATTGATGAAAGAGCTCCGGCAGCATCCGGATTTAGGAGGTGAACACTGGAATGCCAAGGTATTAAATGAAGCCTATGAGGTTCTCAGCGATCCCTTTCAACGCGGAGTCTATGATATTAAACTTTATGAATATTATACTAAGGAACCTTTTTCCTCAAAGGAGCCCGAAAAGACGCCAATAATTCGTGTTTTTTGTCCCTTTTGTAAACGACCCTTAGCCCGCAAGGCAAGTCCAAATGAAACCTGTTATACGTGTAGCTGTCCGTTGGAATCAAGCGATGATGAGGAGCTGGAACAGAAATGCCGCCGCTCTGTGGTGCGGATCAAGAAATTCGGTAAAATTCGATTTTATTCGTATTGGCCGCAAAAGGGGGATGATGCAGACATTATTGATCTTTCGCCGAAGGGCATGCGCTTCCTCAGTAAGAAGGGTTTGCCAAACAATATCGTCATTAAAGTAAGCGGAGCTTTGCTTAAAGCAATCGCGAAAGTAGTTGAATGTCATCGCCAAAAAATAAACGGCACAATTTTCTATTCAGTTGGCGTTCAATTTCAGACAGTCACATTTGCAATTTCGTCTGGCTCGTTTCTTTCTGCTTCTGCATAATAGGCCACAGACTGCCACAGACTTACACAAGACTAGACCCACAGACTGCCACAGACTTGCATAAGACTAGAACCATAGGCTTATACAGACTTTTAACACATCTCAGAAATCACTTTTATTTTTTGAGGCACAGTGTAAGTGAGTGGTCCATTTTTTAGTCTGTGTATGTCTTTGGCATTTTTTCGTCCGTGCGAGTCAGTGGCTTAAGTCAGTGGCTTTATGTGCCGCTCGATCCCACAACAATCTGGGGAATATTTTCTACCATCTTGTTAATCGCATCAATCTCAGTAGTAATCAATTGCTCGTAAGCACGGACAGCGGCAGTTGTTTCTTCTTGCAGCTGTGATAGACGCAGCAATTGTGGTTTCGTTGGCCGCGCCGTAGCGCCATCAATGGCTCTGGATAAAGACCGAATTTCTTCGCGCAAGCGTGGTCGCTGGCGATAAGACATGCTGGGCGGCGGACGCTGCAGTTCATTCCGCATCTCCTTAATATTTTTGAGTGTATTTTTAATTGCTTCAGTTATTTCACTAGGCATTCCTTTTGCGTCATCGTTGGATCCATTATGACCATTGGTCGCCGCAGGCATTTGTTTAACTTTTTTACTTAGCTCTTTCAATTGGTCAGTTAATAATTTTGTATCATTGAGCAATTTATTGGTTTGGGATTGTAAATCCCGCAATGCAAGTGTCGCTTCCGCTTGCGCCTGGTAATCCCCAGGGGTCATTTCAATACGAAAATCAGGACGAACCGTAATAGACGATGTTAATGTTTTTCCGCTAACTTCCAAAATAGCTGCAAAAGTTCCGGGAGTAACCCTTGGCCCGCCGGCACCAAAACGTCGGCGTCTGGTGGTAGTCGGCGCGTTTAGCCTGGTTCCTTGACCGTAACGTAAATCCCAGACTATTCGATTTACACCGGCCTTGGCTGTAGAATCCGTTATGGTCCTCACCAAATTGCCGTCAGAATCGTTGATGGTTAACTTTACCGGCTCGTCAGCTTTTTCCGCCAGGTAAAAGTTCACATAAGCGCCGTAAGCAGGATTTTTTGCAATATATGTACGCTGGCCCAGGTTTTCGATACGACCCTGCAAGTGCCATCGAGTAGCCGGACGGGATTCAAAGAGATGAACGTCTTGCTTTTGTGCTTCAGCCAATTCCTGCAGAGGCCGAATATCGTCCAAAATCCAGACGCCGCGTCCGTGGGTGGCTACCACCAGGTCTCGTTCACGTGCCTGTACACGTAAATCTCGCACTGAGACTGGTGGTAAATTATTATTGATTTTTGTCCAGGTTAACCCCTTGTCCCAGGAAGCAAAAATACCATGCTCCATGCCGGCATACAGCAGGTTTGCATTATGTGGATCCTGGCGGATCACCTTGACATAATCATCCTGTGGCAAGCCCTTGCTTACCATAGTCCAGGAGCTGCCATAATTTGTCGTCATGAACGCATAGGGTCGGAAGTCATCACTGCGGTGATGATCGACTGCGACGAAGGCTGTACCTGCATCATGTTCGGATGCGTGAATCTTAGCAACCCAGGAAAAATCCGGCAGTCCTTTTATTTTATCTTTTATATTTGTCCAATTCTTACCGCCATCGCGGGTGATTTGGATGTTGCCATCATCAGTTCCCACCCAAATAACACCCTTTTCCACAGGTGATTCTGCTATGGTTAAAATCGTGCAGTGAAATTCTGCAGCAGTATTGTCCTGGTAAATTTCGCCACCCGAAGTTTGCTGCTTACTTTTGTCGTTGGTGGTTAAATCCGGACTAATGATTTCCCATGAATAGCCTTTATCGGTTGTCTTAAACAGTACATTTCCGCCAAAATAAACCGTATTGGGATCATGAGGTGAAATAAGAATGGGTGAGTCCCAATTAAAGCGGTATTTGTGTTCGAAAATGGCATCGCCTGCAGAACCCGTTATTTTAGGGTAAGGATGGATATTGCGAACATTGCCCATTCGCGAATCCACATGAAAAATGACACCGCCCTGCAGATTGGCATAAATTTCATGCTCACTTCCCGGTATCGGAACAGCATAATAACCATCGCCGCCTGCCAGGGCTTTCCAGTCCCGCTTTAAAATACCAACGCTTCTCAATGAGTTACTCGGCCCGACCCAGGTACCGTTATCCTGCAATCCGCCGTAGACATTATATGGATCGAGATCGTCGAGATTCAATTGATAAAATTGGGACAGTTCGACATTATTAATGATATCGAAGGTTTTACCGGCGTCATATGAAACCTGGAAACCACCATCACTGCCGCTTAGTAAACGTTTGGAATTCATCGGATCGATCCAGAAAGCCTGGTGGTCGCCATGAACCCCCCGGGCTATTCTGGTCCAATTTTTACCGCCATCGGTGGATTTGCTTAATCCACCGGAAAGGGCGTAAATATGATCAGGATTGTTAGGATCGACACGGATATCGCTGTAATAAAATGGACGAAAATTGATATTGGGATTGTCATACACCTTCCGCCATGTATCGCCGCGATTATCCGACCGGAAAAAGGTACCATCTTTTTTAAATTCGGTGATCATGTAAACAATATTGGGTGAGCTTTGCGCCACTGCTACACCGATGCGTGTCATTGAACCTTTAGGCAAACCCTTGGTCAATTTTTTCCAGTTAGCGCCGCCATCCATCGAGCGGTAAAGCGCTGTTTCTTTACCGCCATCATCGAAACGCCAGGGCCGGCGGCGGAATGTCCACATACCGGCATAGAGAATACGTGGATTGTTATTTTCCATGGCAATATCCGAGCAGCCGGTGTCCTCGTTTATATAAAGAACTTTTTCCCAGGATTTACCGCCATCGCTGGTTTTAAATACACCGCGCTCTTCATTGGGTCCCCACTCACGACCCAATGCTGCAACGTATGCTATATCAGGATTATCCGGATGAACGACAATCCGTTTGATACGTTCGGTGCCTTCCAGGCCCAGATGCGTCCAGGTTTTACCAGCATCCAGGGAACGGTAGACGCCATGGCCGTAGCCAACGCTATTGCGAGGATCGCCTTCGCCGGAGCCCAACCAGATAACATTTTGGTCAGATGGCGCAATGGCAATAGCGCCCACGGAATAGGAGCGTTGGTCGGTAAACAGATCTTCGAATGTAACCCCGCCATTTGTGGTCTTAAACAAACCGCCATCTGCTCCGGCAACATAATATGTGCTTGGATCACCCGGAATACCGGCAATGGCCGTTACTCGGCCACCCATATTCGCCGGACCGATTGCACGCCATTTCAGTGATTTGAGCGCTTTATCCGGTGGCATCGGTTGACCGAAGGTTGGTAAAGTGGTAAACAAAACCGCCAGTATTATAAAGCATAGAGATAATCGTTTCATAACGACCTCCTTTGGGTTTGTGAAATGGTATGGTTACCTATTGTGTGAATCATTTTTTAATTTAAAAGGGACATACAGAAGTTGGATATTCAACTTTAGAAAGTTCAAATTCCTGATCAATATCCTGCCGGACTGAATTAATATAAAGCAAAACAATTAAAAATGAAACAAAATAAATTTATTGTCGAATGGTTACAAATCTGTAGTCTTTGGGTATTGACCTAGCTTTTCCGCTACAATCAAACTACCAGCAATTGGAATTAACTTCACAATATTGATGGATACAGCCATCAATCGATTTTGTATCCAATTACACAAGAAAGGAGTTTCTCATGATAAAGTCTGAAATAAACAAAATACAAACATGGAGGAAGGTCCTAGCATTTTTTTTGTTGATCTTATTATTCGGCGCAGCTAATGTTTGTGCCCAGTTTCCGCCAAAAGAATTGAAAAACTTGAAGGTGTTTCCAAAAGAAATAGCCATCAATGAACTTATCGAAAATATGAAAGGCTTTACCGGGCGCTTGGTTTTCGTTGCCAGTATTGCCTTATGGGTGAAGAAGGATGCCACTTTCGCAATTCGATTTTCCTGCAGATGAAAAAGAGACCAAAGAAATTGCTCGGTTTATGCTCAAGATGACCAAAGAAATTAACAGCCAATATATGACAAAATTGGGTAGAGAGAAAACCATTGAAGTCAATTGTACAACCTGTCAGCATGGCCAGAATCTGCAGCAAACGCTTGAAGAGGTACTGACGGCAACCGTTTCTGAAGAAGGTATACAAGCAGCTATCTCAAAATACCATGATTTGCGGGAACTCAGCTTTGTTTACGATTTTCGGAAAAATGTACTAACCCGGCTTGCCAGTCAACTGGCAATGCAAAATCAAAGTGAAGAAGCAATCGAAATACTTAAATTGAATATTGATCATTATCCTAACTAAATCTTTCATGAGTTACTTTACATTAGTTAGCTGAGCTCCATGTGATGAAAGATGATAAAGCATTAGCGAAACAAAACTATGAAAAAGTAATGGAGTTGCTGCCAAATCCTATTGTGAAAAGAAACTCGAGGCGCTGGAAAAGGAATAATGATTTAGATTAAGTTTAGAATTAAATTATTCAAGAAAGTTGTTCATAAAGTGTTAAGAGGCTTTGGGTAAATTGTGGCCAGGAGTACCGGTCCTTTTGTTTTGCAATCTCACTAGCGAATTTTGATTTACAATTATTTTGAAAATAATAGTCGATTAAACGGGCTAATTCTTCGGCATCTTCATTTTTAAGGATGAGTCCGGTTTTCTCGTGTTCAATCAGTTCGGGTAATCCGCCTTTTTGGGTCACGATAAGCGGCAATTCATAATGCATTGCAATCTGCGCAATCCCACTCTGTGTGGCTGATTTATAAGGGAGAGCAGTCACATCCGCTGCCGAGAAAAATAGTGGGACTTCATCATCATTAATATAACGAATATGCAAGCTGACTTTCCCGGCGATTTCTTCTTCATCAATTATTTTTTGATATTCATCAAAACTGCCATAGATTTCACCGGCTACAAGCAGAAGATAATCATCACTTAAATGGCGCATAGATCTGAGTAGAATATCCAGTCCTTTATATTTTCGAATGAATCCGAAAAAGAGCAGTATCTTTTTGTCTTGCGGAAGGTTCAGTTGATTTAGCGCTTTTTCTTTTTCGACCTTCTTGGCAAAATGATCATAAATCGGGTGGGGATGCAGAACATATTGAGCCTTAGGTAAAACTCGCAATAAATCCTGTTCGACTACTTTGCTCATCACAACAAAGGCATCAAAACGATTGATAAAATATTTGACCAGGGCCAAGTCGCCTATTCTTTTTTCATGGGGAATCAAATTATCTATTATGGCAATCGATTTTGTCCCTTGCTTTCGCAATTTTTTTGACACATATCCAAGGGATGGTGCAAAAAAAGGCATCCAAAATTTCGCAATCAAAAGATCTGGTCGATATAAATTTATTTTTCTTGCAGTTAAATAATAAGACAATGGATTAATTGAATCTAACACCTCCTCAGATTCGATTACTTCAGCATTATCAGATTCGGTCACATATTGTGTTTGCCCCGGGAATAATAAATTGGGATACTGCCTTGTGAAGGTATAGGCTTTGGTGGTATGATTTTTTTTGAATTCATTAAATAGAGCCGCATTAAATTGAGCAATACCGCCACGAAAAGGGTAGAGGGTGGAGAGTAATGCTATTTTCATCGATCCAATAATTCATCGATAGCATTGTGAACCGAATTCACTGGAAGATCATACATGCAGTGCCGGTCACGCTGACATGTATTGCCATAATAACAATCGCAACCGGTATCCGGTTGTAAAATGATGCCGTTATCATAAAGTTCAAATTCATGCGGATTGAAGATATTGTTAAACAAAACCAGCGGGATCTTTAGTCCAATTGCAATATGCATCATCATGGTCACAGCAGAAATAATTATATCACATTGCGAGGTTAGAGAGATAAATTCCAGCAGTGAGAAAGTCCCCGGGTAAAATGCATTGGTTTTTTCGGAAAACGCCGTGTTCTTTTCATCTTCATCATTCCCGCCCAACAGAATCGGATAGTGTTGCGCATCTTGTAAGTTTCGGATTAATTCAAACCAATATTCATCGGGCCACAAACGAGTGAGCCATCTCGTCCCGCAACCGATATTTAAACCGATTATTTTTTTCGAACCCGCTTGTTCTCTTAATCCGGCCCACTTAACCTGATATTTTGGATCTGCTTCCAGAACATATGGTTCTTGGTTGAACTCAAAGCCACATAGCTCAAAGATTTCTTGTAGATAATTCTTCTTATTTTCTTTTGACAAATGATCGAATATACCTGTCAGATATTTGTGTTCGGCTAGAGAATTTACCGGAAAAACAGTACCGTCTTTTAAGCCGAAACCGTATTTTTGTGAAGCCTGGATTTTATCCAATAATGTACATGCATCGAGGTCTTTGTCCAAATTGATGGCAATATCGAAGCTTGCATTTGAGAGAATGAAGGCTGATTTAAAATTGAATTTGTAAATTTGATCAACATGCCTGTGCGAAAGTATTTCCGGGCTATCTGTAACCCATGAGATATGGCAATTTTGGGTTGTCTCCCTTAACTTTTTAAGTAAAGGTGTAGTGCGAATAACATCACCGATTGCAGCAAGTTTAATAATCAAAACCTTGGTTCGGATGGGTTTATAGTGATCACATGAGTCACATGACACATCGTATTTTTTGTTTGGCCAGCAAGGGATGTGGCCCTTGTAATGGAAACAATCTGTCTTGACCGATTCAGCTTTCATTCATAATCCCGTGCTAGTACGATTTTCAATTCGAATTGACTTCTGCAAGGTTAAGGTATCTATCAACAATAATTTTGCATTCATCAGTTGAAAAATCACCCCCATAAAATCTTGTAAACAAACTAGCCCGTAGTTCAGCAGGAGATAGATTTGGCTTTTCTGATAGAATTCCTGCTGCAGCTAGCTTTTTTGCAGAGTCGAACATCGAGCTTACCATTCTCAATCTATCCTGAGGAGAAGGAGCTAAGATCGTATCTTTGTATAGATTTGCGATATTCTTTGGTGTGTCATCCATTTTATTTTACTTTTTCTCATAATTTATCGAAATCAAGATCAACAGTCCATAAATCAAAATTTATGGTCGAAATCGAAAATAATATTGTTTTATATTGTTTTTGTCTTGTGAGAGTCAGTGGCACTCTTTAAATTTTTGTCTTGTGAAAGTCAGTGGCACTCTTTAATCCATAATAGCTTCAGCATCGATAACAATGTGAACATCATTACCCACTACAAGCCCGCCTTTGTCCATCGTATCATTCCAGCTTACGCCAAAATCATGGCGGTTGATCTTTATGGTTGCTTCAAAACCAGCCCGGGCTTTGGGTCCTTTATCAACCCCATCTACCCAGAATGAAGTTTGCCATTGGCCTAAATAATGGACCTCCATCTGCACTTCGCGGGTAACCCCGCGTAGGGTGAGATCACCCATAACCGAGTAGTCATTGTCGCCGGTTTGTTCTACTTTATTACTCTTAAAGGTTATTTCAGGATGGTTTTCACAATCTAAAAAATCTGCGCTCCGCAAATGGCCATCCCTATTCTCATCGCCGGTCCAAATTTTGCTTGCGTCGATTGTTATTTCCACGGAAGATTTTCGCGGATCAATTGGATCAAACTCAAGAGAACCGTGAATATCTGTAAAGTGACCGCGCACCCAGGTTACCATCATATGTCTGGCGCGAAATTCCGCTGCAGTATGACCTGGTTCAAAAGTCCATTTTGCCATAATATTACTCCTTTTTTGATTTATTCAACCATTAGCAATTTATACTTCTATAATTTCTTGTTTACCGGTATTTTTTTCAAAGATCTTGGTTAGATCTAAACCAAAATACCTGAAACATATCAACAACAAGGCAAGCATATTGATCAATGTATAGATCGGACAGATGATCTTCAAGGATTTTCTATCTTCTGTATGATTTCAATCAATATGGCCCCTAAAGAACAATTAGGGCAAACTAAATTGTTAATTTGAATCCGGAACCTGGCAACTTTGAGGATAGAAAAGAATAAATTAACCTGATAATTTATGAATTGCAGTTTTAAGCATAAATCTCTCTTAGTTGTCATCCCGTCGCACGACGGGATCTTGTTTGATATGATCGAAAAAGCTCAAAAGCAGGTATAGAATAAAGGGCTAAATAGATCCGTCCTGGATGACAGTGATAAGGTTTATGAATAGATCAGGTTAATCATCCGAAATGATTTAACTATCTAAAACTAGAAACTCA
>JADFJB010000136.1 GCA_022566355.1 candidate division KSB1 bacterium | reverse complement strand
TACTTATGCACTGCCATGCAGGTTGTTCATATGAAGAAATCTCTAATGCATTAAACAGTAAAGGAATTAATATAAGAAGCCAGAATTCAAGTGATGATAGCGATGGTGTAGTAAGTCGAAAAAAGATTAAGAAGCTTGTACGCAGAGTGCGTTTGGCCAGCACTATAAATAAAGCTAATGATATATATTTCGGGTCTCGGGTCGCAATGAAGCATTCTTATTTTGAGCTTAAGGGTATTTGGCCCCATGACGTCCGTATTAGATACAATCAACTTCTAATACCGATGAAAGACAGTAAGGGTAAGATTAGAGGAATTCAATTCATAGGTGATAGATATGATGCTTCTTGTCACGATGAGGATCTAAATTCAAAAGTACCAAAGAAATTTTTAAAAGGAACAAAAACCAATGGCCTGTCTTATTGTATTGGGACGAAGACAGATACAATCTACATATGTGAAGGTTTTGCAGACGCCGTAAGTATTTATGAGTGTACTGGAGAAATGTCCGTGGCAGCTTTTAGCTGTCACAATCTAGTTAATGTTTCGCAAATTTATAGAAAGAAATATCCACATGCGCAAATTGTAATTGCAGGTGATGTTGATGCAGTAGGCATTAAGTGTGCAAAAAAAGCAGCAGCAGCAATTGATGGATTATTCACCTTACCTTGTGATGATTATGAGGATGGCGGAATCAAGGATTTTAACGATCTTTATAGGATTGAGGGTAAAAAAGCTGTAAGAAAAAAATTAGCTAAAGCCAAGCACGTTAGCGAAACAGGGGAAACGGGTATTGTCGCTGTACACATTAGCGATTTTATGAAGATGAAATTCCCTGCTCGCGAAATGATACTGGAACCATGGTTACAGACTCAGTCGTTATCCATGATCCATTCATACCGCGGTGTAGGTAAAACTTTACTCAGTCTTGGAATAGCATATGCAGTCACTACCGGGAAATCTATTTTAAGATGGACCGCGCCCAAACGGCGAGGAGTTCTGCTGGTAGACGGTGAGATGCCAGGTATTGAGCTGCAAGAGAGATTGAGCAAAATGATGTCCTCATCACGTAATTTGAACACCCTCCCGCTTACCATCATTACTCAAGATCTTCAGGATCATCCTCTTCCTGACTTGGCAACGGAAGAGGGTCAACTTGCCATAGAGCAGTTCATTACGGACGACACAGATTTAATAATCTTGGATAATCTTTCAACACTTTTAAGATCCGGAATAGAAAATGAAGCTGAAAGCTGGCAATCTTTACAAGGGTGGTTGTTGAAACTACGGTCAATAGGAAAATCGGTTCTAATAATTCACCATTCAGGCAAGAAAGGTCTTCAGCGAGGCACAAGCAAGCGAGAAGACACATTAGATACTGTACTTGGCCTAAAATGGCCAGATGATTATTCGGGAGAACAAGGTGCTAGGTTTAACATTTGTTTTGAAAAGGGCCGGACATTGTACGGTAGGAATGCAGCGCCATTTGAAGCCCTGCTATATGAAAACAACTATGGGAAATACCGATGGATTGACAAAGATATAGCACCAAAAAAGGATGACACTAAAATATTGGAATTGGAAAAAGCTGGAAAAACCCAAAAGGAAATAGCAATGGAGCTTAAAATTCATCAAGGAACGGTAAGCAGGCACCTAAAGGAAGCGCATAAAAATAAAACTGCCCATTCGGGTTAAATATTCAAGATAATTTATCAGGTTATGCATTATGTACCCCTATAGAGTGATGCATAATGCATATATGGTCATTAAAGGGATATGTGAATGGTCATTCGTATGGTTAGAGGAGAATAGATGGTAGAGCCAAAGCTAATAGGTAAACATCCTGAAGAGGAAACCTACATTATCAGCATGGATGGGACAACAAACCCTCATACCCCATGTAAAGTAGCCAGGAGTAATCCAAAAGGCTTATACGGACCTGCCCTCCTTGGATCAATACTTTCCAGAATGGAATGCAAAAGGTTCAGGAATAATAAACTCCTGCTGGAAACACTACTCAATTTTCCTGATCACACAATCAGGTAATAATTTCATTAACTTATCTTTTTTTAGTAAAAATACCAGTCCTGACTTTATTCCCACATCTATCACATCATTTACAACATGGATATCTGTCCAAACGAAAATCCACAGCTCCTGAGCGACGGCCTGACTAAACAGCATATAACTGTAGTCTTTGACGAGGCAATTGAACCATCGTCAAATATGACGCTGCCAGCAAAGTTTAATGAACAAGATCAATAGCTCTAATTAAAAATATTCTGCAACGGTGAATAGATACAGGTTTTTATTTTCCGCAATATTAAATGCAGTACTAAAAAAACATTTATTATATAAAGAGAGGAAATAATTAAATTACCCTGTTCCTGCAACGTAAATAGAATTTATTTTCCTCACAATTACATCAATTAATAAATTCGAGTAGTAGCAGACTGTTATTGATCTCAGGCAGGCACGTCGCCAGACGCAAATTCTGACGATCGTAGCAACTTTACTTGATTATGAATATCACGCACACATTGAATGAAAAAAACAGCCCATCCGCTAAATTTTATGATCAATAATAAAAAACCTGTACTAAGACTATAGTATTATCACAACATAATTACCTGAAAGTGTAAAATTTCGGATTTTTTATGAATTAATTGTCACCAAAATTTAATAGTTGAATAAATAGACACTCATAAAAAGAGTGTTAATTTAACGCGTCAGGAAAAACCTTCATGTGGTTTTGAATTTTATTGAATATCTGGTTTCACCTTCCAGTAAACCAGACATTCATAAAAAGAGAGGAAGAAACCTGTGGGAAAATTATCAGTAGCAGAAGAAAAAACGCCAAAAAGGCATTGATTCCAAAATCTGTGAACGTCTGCTATCCAGCGAAAGCGGACATTCAAAGTCTCTTCCTTGTCTCTATTAAAATGTCTGGGTTAAGTTGTTGGTATCATTTTCAAGAATTGCGGATTGATGCGTGGCCTATTGATGAATCCCAAAAAAGAAAAATGGCTCTTCTTGAATTAGCTACTTGTGAAATTTCGTTAGAAATCGATAGACTTAGATTTGAAATTTTAAAAAATACTTCTGAAGACCAACTTCCAAAACCATACTTACATTGTGCTCTAGAAGACTTGACACCCGATAGTGATTTTTTATTGAATTTAGTCCATTTTTCTGGTAGGGGGTGTGACTTTTTCTACAATGACACTGCATTCTATATTCTTCCGTCTGTACCATCAATAAATTCAATGTACTGGTGTTTACAACATCTAAGAAGCATACAATTTGATGGTGAAATTAAGATAAGACTTGATCCTCTGATTTATATGCCAATTGACGAATTTTTAGGATCAAGATCGTATGCGATGTTCGTTTATGGAGTTCCATTGGATTGGAATGAGATTGAAGATATTCAAGATGATAGACACTGCCAATGGATGCCTGATCCTGGTACAATATCTTCAAGTAAAGTAAAGTTTACTGATTTAGTATGGTCACCTAGGCACGATGGTATTCATTTTGTATGTGAAGAGGTCCCTCAAATAAAAACTCACAAGAGTCGCGGTGGGCGATATTTGCATTCGATATATAACCCTAAGAAAAAAGTGTTTTATCATACAGATGGTGCTATACGCATTTATGATGACAACGATATCACTTTGAGACATGAGTCGCATGTCCGTAATGCTGGTAAAATAGGCAAAAGGATAAAAATTTTTAAGATTGATGGAGAACTTGAGAGAAATAAATGGTGTGATATTGTGTCTTCTTTCTTCGTCTGGAATGAAGATGTTAAAACATATTTCGGAGGTAAAAAGCAAAGTGTATAAATTCCTAACAAAAAGCTACAGCAGACACTTATCCAACTCTGAAGTTCCTGTTTCCGAATGCAACAACACAGCAGCCTTACTTGTCTAATCGATTTAACACATTGTTTTAGAAGGAAGGCTGCAAAATGAAAAGATTGAGAACCATACCCTTATGTCTATGTCTTTTGATTGCTTCCCCATCGCAATCTCAGGATTTTTCTACAGTAAGTGTACTATGTGACTCGCTGTTCCAAATCGGTTTGAAAGAAAGGATGATTCCTGGCGGTGCTATTTCTGTAGTCAGAAGTAACAATATTCTGTTCGCGAAAGGTTATGGGTATGCTGACTGGAGTAACAATCGACCGGTAAGCGTCGAGAAAACGCTATTTCAAATAGGTTCAATCGGAAAGATATTGACAGCGATGTCGATCCTGCGTTTAGTGGAGCAAGGGAAATTGGATTTAAGTAGTGACATTAGAATATATTTGGACGATTTTCCCCTCGACGAAAGTTTTCAAAGCCCTGTCACTGTCAAACACCTGTTAACCCACACAGCGGGATTTGAAGATAGAGTGATTGGCTATGCGGCAAAAACAAAACAGGGGGATACAACCATTAGAGCAACATTTAATAGAAAGGATGCCCGGACGATTTCAGGAAGCCGGTAAATCGATCAGCTATTCAAACTATAGTTATGCGTTAGCAGGCCTGATTGTTGAAAACATCTCCGGAATGTCTTTTACTAAGTTTGTCGAACAAAAATTTCTTTCCACCCTTAGAATGGATCATAGCACTTATGATTTACCTGAAAATGATCGTGATTCATTCGAGTATGCTAAAGGTTACACCGTAAAAAATGGCGAGTTTGTCAAACAGCCTCTGTTTTACACCCATACCAAACCTGCGGGCGGTTTGTGTTCATCAGCTTCGGATATGACAAATTTAATGATGATGCTCTTGAATGACGGTGTTTTCCAGGGTGAGCGATTGTTGCAAAAAGAAAGCATCGAAATGATGTTTCAAAGACAGTTCAGCAATCACCCTAAATTGACGGGTTATACACTGGGTTTTGAAGAGCAATGGTTCAATGGCTATCCTGCTGTGGCGAAGGGCGGACAGACACTGGGGTTTGTCAGCGTTTTGTTGTTGTTTCCCGAACAGAGAATCGGTGTTTTTATTACCACCAACGGTTCTTCCGACGATTTTATCGAAATGTTCATTCAGCATTTCACTCGACGCTTTTTCAAAGCAGACGAGCAAACATTCCCCTCAAGCACTGAAACAATCGATGTAAATAGTAAGCGGTTAGCAGGGACTTATCGCAACAATCGTTATAATCACCACACCATTGAAGATTTGGTTGCCCTTTTCAGAGAATCGATTTCCGTGCACGCAACTGAAAACGGCACGCTGACCTGTTTTCATTCAGGCGCTCGTCAGGAATATAAACCGGTAAGTCCTTTGATTTTTCAAAATACCCAAAATAACAATGATTTTTTGATTTTTAAAGAAAACCAACGCGGCCAGATCGTCCTGTACCGAAATGCCACCTTCGCCGGATTATCCCTTCCGCTCAGCTACGAGAAGGTGGCGTGGTATTCGAGCCCTCATTTTGTGAATGAATTTTTTCTTTCATTCTTAGTGCTTTATTTATTTATATATATCCTCGTTCCGTTGCCCTGGTTGGTGATTTTTCTAATCAGGTTGAAGAAGAAAGACTTCTGGCAGAAACGGTCTTTGCCCATAATTGCTCATCTATCCGCTTTCTTATTCGGAATATTAGCTTTAATTTATACTCTTGGTTATGTCGCTCGAGTAAATCATATGGGTCTTTCCCTCGTATTTGGTATGCCGGATGACCTATTACGATTGAACTATATTTCCTTCGTTTTAATTCTTTTGTCGCTCTCCCTCTTCTATTACACCTTCAGAATATGGTTGCAAAAATCGAGCTTTTTGTTAGCAAGGATTTACTATACCAGTTATTCTTTCTCGGTCATTATTTTTTTGGCTTGGTTATACAGTTGGCATTTCATCGGATTTCATGTTTAAATAATCAGTCAACTATGAGGATTATCATTAATGAGTATGCATAACCCACCACATCCAGGGGAATTCATACGGGAAGTTTACCTCGAGCCTATGGGCATTAGCTACCGTAAGGTCGCAGCGAAGCTCAAAGTAGCGCCTTCAACATTCAATCGGCTAATTAAAGGCCAAAGTAATATTAGCTCTGAAATGGCGTTGCGCCTTGCAAAAACACTTGGACGTTCGCCTGAAAGTTGGTTAATCATGCAAAATAATTACAATCTTTGGCAGACAAAGCAAAAAATAAACCTGGATGAAGTAGAAAAACTAGCAGTTGCTTAAAAACAGCTCAGCACTGGATGACACAAAATGAAAGCTATTTCACTAGTGATGCTTGTATGCCATCAGCCGCTCCCCTAAAAATTTTAATAAAACCTGGGAAAAAACAAAGAATTTTTTGGGTAAATAAGAACTCGAATATGAGTAAAATCCATAACCACGGTTACCCAAAGTCAGGCCAAGCTGTTGCATTGCAGAGAATAGTGTGCCGAGGCAGGATAGGCATAACCTGAATAGGAATAAATTATGAATTTGAATCAAGTTACTTTACCGGCCGTCAACATTGTGGAATCGGTATCCTTTTATCGCAAGATGGGTTTTACCCAAATAGTGGAATCTCCGCATTATGCCCGGTTTGAATGTCCGGAGGGTGACTCAACGTTTTCTGTTCATCTTGTTAAAGAAATTAATAATAATGAAACCGGTGTTGTGATTTATTTTGAATCTGAAAGACTCGATGAACTTGTAGATTCACTAAAGGGTAAAGGATTTCAATTTTTACAGGAACCAACAGATGAGAGTTGGCTATGGCGAGAGGCCAGGCTTAAAGATCCGGCAGGTAATGAAATTTGCTTATATTATGCCGGTGAAAACAGAAAAAATCCACCCTGGCGGATAAACAAAATGTAGTTACACTTGGATAATTCATGAATCAGCTTTTGCGCTTAAGGTTTCCTGATTGTCATCCCTGCGCAACGGGATCTATTCCATAAACAAAAATATAGTAAAATTGTAAGTATAAATTAGTTGCAGAATAGTTCCCTCCTGAATGACAGTGATAATGTTTATGGGTAGATCAGGTTAACTTTATAGTATTATGTTGATTAAGATTGATTTTCCCGGACGCCTGAAAGCATGCGGGAATTCAGAAAGGATGTTTTCGTTCGGACACTAAGGAATTAATTCCATTTCAGATTCTAAACCTCAACCTCAATCTTAACCTTAACTTTAACCTTAAATTGGAGGTTTACAATGGGGCTCAACAAAAAATATTCGGGTTACCAATCTTTCGATTATCTTGAAAAGGGCAAGGATTTCAAGGAATTTAAGTTGGTTGAAGGGAACAGCATTTTCGATCCCTATTTTGTCCCTGTAACGCCCGAACAAGAAACCAGAGTGAAAGAATTTGCGGAAAAAATTGTCATGATATCGCTTCATGAACACCCGCACCTTTTCCCGGCTGATATCCGGGAGACCATCCCCTATGGAAAAGAAGTGAGGATTGCCACCGCTTACGAAGCCCTGTCCAACTCATATTGGGATGCTGTCTTTGATAACTTCATGGACGGCACAGCCATGATCACCTCAAAGTGTGGTTGGAAATGGTCGGATATTATCTATGATATGGGTATGCGTCTGTGCGATCTGGCGCACCAGGATTTCGTGATCAAGTGTGAAAAGGTGGAAGATATCCACCGGGCTCACAGGGAAGGAAAAATTGCCCTGGTGCCGGCCCAGGAAGGCGCTGCCATGATCGAGAACGAGCTGGACAGGATAGAGATTCTGTATGGTTTTGGCGTCAGGGTTCTTGGCATTACTTACAGTGAATCCAACAGTCTGGGCACCGGCCTCAAAGAACCCAAAGACGGCGGGTTGACCAGCTTTGGCAGCAAAGCGGTGGAAAGAATGAATAAAATCGGCATGGCTATCGACTGTGCGCATGCCAGCGATCAAACCAGCCTGGACACAATAGCGGCCAGCAATAAGCCTATATTTTTAACCCATACGGGAGCCAGAAGCTTATGGAATATCAAAAGACTGGCGCCCGACAAGGTCCTGAAAGCGTGTGGGGACAAGGGTGGCGTAATTGGTATCGAGGCTGCTCCCCATACCACACTTACACAGAAAAATCCCCATCACAACATTGAATCGTTCATGGAGCATTTTGAATATATCAAAGACCTGGTAGGCATAGATCATGTCGCATTTGGGCCGGATACTCTTTACGGCGATCACGTTGGCTTGCATCATGTCTTTGCCGAAGCGCTGTCCATTGGTGATTCTCATAAAGGAGAGGGTGAAGGAAAACCTCCCACTTTTGAAGAAGTGCCCTATGTCAAAGGAGTTGAAAATGCAACGGAAAGTTCTCACAATATTCTCCGGTGGTTGGTTACACATGATTATTCAGATGGTGATATTGCAAAAGTGATGGGAGGTAATATTTTGAGAGTTCTTGAAGAAGTATGGCAATGATGTGTGCGAGAGGCATTTTAAACTAGCAAACAGGAATAAGATAAAAATCGTAAATCACAAGCAACAAATCACAAATAAAAACCAATGAACAAATCTAAAAACACAAACCTTGAATTTGGAGAAAAGAGTATTTCGATTTCTAAAATTAATGTGTCTACTTATTAAATTGTATAATTCATGAATTTTGCTTTTAAGCTTAAAACTCCCCCAAATGGCATCCTGTTGTGAAGGTTTTTACAAAATGTATAAAATCCTAAAAAATGTCATTCTGAGCGAATCCCGCTTTGGAGGAGTGAAGAATCTCTTGATTTTATTGACTTTACGGCATCAAGAGATCCTTCGCTAACGCTCAGGATGACATTATGGCTGCTAAATTAAGTGTTCTGAAATAGCTTACGAGACGGGATCTTGTTATGGAGGCCGTCACAGAATGTCATTCCCGAATGTTTTTATCGGGAATCTAAGGGTTTGAGACACAAGATTCTCGCTTTAAAGATATGCGGGAATGACAGCGGCCTGTTTTAGTTTGGAATTTGTTATTTTGGTTTTTGAGATTTACTTGCGATTCCTGATCTAGTCAGGAACAGGTTTGGTTTTTGTATTTTGGAATTTTAAACAAAAAGGATTATCCAAATTTCTAAATTAAAACTTCCTATCATTTCTATTATCCTCATGATCATCTTCGTGGTTGGGGGAAGTGTGACTTTGATTGTAGATTGGCCCCAGGGTCCTGCAAACCTGGATTGGGGTGTTTGGCTCTTGTGTTATTTTGGCTATATTTATATCATAGCAGCCTCCATTTTTTATGTGAAGACGGGCAGGTAAATGCTGCAATATAGCATAATATTGGCGCTGTATTTCATGGGGATGTTAGCGCTTGGTGTGTGGTTCAATAGAAAAGTGAAATCAAAAAAAGATTATTTCATTGCCAAAGGAAAACTCGGTCCCGCTACGGTTGGTTTTTCGTTTTCAGCAACTCAAATGAGCGGCAGCAGTTATATGGGTGCGGTTGGTACAGAAAAAATCATGGGTTACAATTTTGTCCCTGGCGGGATAGCCTCCGCCGCAGCGCCCTGGTTCTCCTATATCTTGCTTGGCACCCGGTTAAGAAAAATAGCGAGCAAAATAAAGAGTGTAACCCTTGCTGATATTTTTGAAGTGCGCTACTACAGCAAATTCGCTGGTATGACTTGTGTCATCATAATGCTGATCGCATTCGTGCCCCTGATCGCAGCTCAATTAAAAGCCGCCGGCAATGTCTTTGAAGTGTTGCTTGGCATACCCTATCTCGTTGGATTGTTTGTCTTTGGCGGCATCGTCATTCTGTATACAGTTTTGGGTGGGATGTACGCTGTGGCCTGGACTGATTTAATCCAGGGGATAATTATGATAGCCGGTTTTGCCATTTTAGCCCCGGTGGCAGTTTATGCTGCCGGAGGATTTGCCGAAATGCACCAGCAATATGCGCAACTCAACCCGCAAGCGATCTCCTTTACCGGAAAAATGTCAGCCGGCTGGGTAGTCTCGGCATTTATAGTTTGGGGATTTTTCCAGATCGGCGGCTCCCCGGCATCGGTAACCAGGTTCCTGATCCCTGAAGATGATAAAACGCTAAAGCGCGCAATGGTTTATTCGATCTTGTTTCAAAGTTTTATTTATTTGTCAGCTACTTTGATTGCCATTGCCGCCGGCGTTTTATTGCCTGATCTGGCACAACCGGATCTGACCATTCCCACCATGGTAACCCAGCTTTTACCGCCGTTGATAGGTGGAATTATCATAGCGGCTGTTTTAGGTGCGATGATGTCAACCATCGATTCAATACTACTCTTAGCCGGTTCTTTGGTGGTTGAGAATATCTATGGTACGTTTCGGAAAGAATTAGATCCTAAAAAGGGACTAAAAATCGCTCGCTATGTGACCCTGGTTATTGGCGTGCTGGCTCTGCTGGTTGCCATTAAACCACCTGCCGCCATCTTATGGATTGTAACCATGGCATTCAGCTTAATGGCATCCGCCTTTACTTTCCCTTTTCTATTAGGACTCTGGTGGCCCGGCGCCACCAAAGAAGGAGGCATTACAGCCATGATTGGCGGCGCGATAAGCTGCGTCATTTGGTATGTAGCCGGTTACATGAAATATCAATCCTTTTCCAACTGGATTGGCGGCATATGGCCGGCGATCTTTGGCGCCACGGTTTCATTGGTTTTGATACTCGTTGTGAGCAGATTCACCTCACCAACGCCCAAAGATGTGAAGGAATTGTTTTTTGAGTGATTTTTCAAAGTGAAAATATTATTAGGTGTAAATAAAAAAAGCCAGTGAACCTTAGCACTGGCCCGAATTATTCCAATCTAAATCATGGGAAGTTATTTTCTCTTATTCGATTTTTCTCTATTTGCTTCCCATTGTAAAGGTTGTAAATTGTTCAAATGATCAGTTCCACCTTTTGATTTTGGCTTAGAATGATCGATTTCCCAACCCTTTTCAGATTGTTTCCCATAAGAAGAAAAATATATCTCATTTCCTTCAGAATCTCGTCTGTAAACATCAGGACTTTTTCCTCTAACTTTATTACCCTTATCCCAGACTTTGTCTTTTTTACTTTCGAGGCTCATAATAGCTCTCCAAAATTAGTTAAATATTAGTGAATTACACAGGATGTATTATAAATAATACATGTTGCACATATTATACTAAAATAAATCTTGTTTCGCAAGTGAAACACATGTATCTTCCATGAAACAATACTACATAAGCGGAGAATAAAATGCCATCTGAAGTAAATACTTTATTATTAGCCACAAAATTAAAAAATAAAAGGGGACGTAGAGGATTACGAGAAGTTGCTAAAGAAATCGGTGGAGTAAGCGCTTCAACGTTATCAAGAATTGAACAAGGAAAATTGCCAGACCTCGAGATATTCTTTAAAATCTGTAATTGGTTAAAAATTAATCCTGAAATGTTTATGAGCAATTCTAAAAAATCTAATTTCACTAAAGATAAGGAAACAACTCAGGATAAAATAGAGGTCCACTTGAGAGCCGACAAAACTCTTTCGAAAGATACAGCGGAGGCATTAATAAAAATGATCGATTTAGCCTATAATGCCGAAATAAACATAAATAATCAAGATCAGGATTAAATATTTTTGGAAAAAGGATTTAAATCTAAAGCTGAAAAAACTTCAATAAATTATAGAAAGCTGTTAGGTTTAAAAGCTGTAGATCCATTGCTTGCGGATGATCTTGCAGAATGTTTAAAAATAAAGATCATTAATCCAATGCACTTACATGGTATAACAAGTGAGGTTCTGAATCCTCTCGTTATGAAAAAGGGGAAATCTGAATGGTCAGCAGTCACTATAAAGTCTAAAAGTAGCTATATAATTATTTTTAACCCATCTCATTCAGATTTTAGATATGAAAGTGATATTATGCACGAACTTGCCCATGTTATTTGTGACCACAATCCATGCAAATTAGAA
>JADFJB010000135.1 GCA_022566355.1 candidate division KSB1 bacterium | reverse complement strand
AGGAATAAAGGATGTTTTTGACAATACTGCAGCTTTATCTGGTGTTGCAAAGTTTAAATCAGAATTTATATGTGGATGTGATTTCGGAGAAACACATGATAAGGTGCATTTTGAGCTGAATTTGATGTTGAAAGATCTAAGGTTGGCAAAAAAAGTCAGGGAAAAGCTCGGAATTAAAGATTTAATTGCTGAAAATATTATAAATGAATTAACTAAAAGGATAATTAATACTGATGACACAACCTAAAGAGTTGTTAAAAGCCACCCTGAACGGAGTCGAACGGCGGTATCACTTACGAGAAAATAACATGCTTCGACTCCGCTCAGCATGGCTTGATTTAATTCAACATGGCCTTGTCAATCGCTCTAGCTAATTTAATATGCAACATACCCTAAAACAAAACGAATCAATCTCCCACATAGACCTCCATTTTGCCAATATGATGATGCGCCTTGCCAAATCACAGGATAAGGAACTGTTTTTAGCTTCTGCCTTGGTAAGCAGCCAAACAAGGGAGGGTCATATTTGTTTGGATCTTAATGAATTTGATAATCCCGATTTTATTAAAAATAAATACGGTGAAAATATTGAATCCAAGATTCCTTCAACAAGCGAGTTCATCGCTAAACTTTCAAACACCACGGTCGTGGGTCAACCCGGTGAATTCAAGCCCCTCATTCTCGAAAACAAAAACAGACTCTATCTTAACAGATATTGGACTTACCAGGAAAACTTGGCGAAATTTATTAAAGATCGAGTTCATAAGATACAAGAGATAAATAATCCTTTAGTAGTAAACAACCTGTTGGATCGCCTTTTCTCTGGAAATTCTAATGGTAAAATCGATTGGCAAAAATTCTCGGCAATAACAGCTTTGTTGAAAGACTTCTGTGTCATTACTGGTGGCCCGGGCACCGGGAAAACCCACACAGTGGCTAAAATTCTCGCGCTATTGCTCGCACAAAATAACTGCGGAAATTTGAGAATTCAATTAGCAGCACCGACTGGTAAAGCTGCAGTTCGTCTTCAGGATTCAATCAAACAAGTTAAAAAGGAATTAAATTGTCCCGATGAGATAAGAGCCATGATTCCGGAAGAGGCCGCAACAATCCATCGAATTCTTGGTACAATTCCATATTCACCTTATTTCAGACATAACACGGACAACCCTTTGGAAGTGGATGTAATCGTTGTGGATGAAGCTTCCATGGTTGATCTTGCATTGATGACGAAGCTAACCTCTGCACTCCCCTCAAATTCAAAGCTGATACTTTTGGGTGACAATAATCAACTCGCTTCTGTTGAAGCCGGAGCGGTGCTGGCTGATATTTGTGGATCTACTTTAGAACAATATTATACTCAAGAATTCGTTGAAAGAATTGAAGGGCTTTATAGACAAAAATTAGAAATAAGAACAATTGAAACAAATAAATCCGGAATCAAAGATTGTATTGTAAGACTCCAAAAAAGCTATCGGTTTGAATCTCAGAAAGGCATAGGAGCTTTAAGCCAATTTGTAAATTCCGGAGAAGCAGATCACGCTATTGATGTTCTTCAAAGCGATCAATATCCAGATGTAACCTGGCATGATTTAACGGATCATATATTGCCCGATATTTTACACGAGTTTGGCAAAATTTCAGATTCAAAAAATATCGCAGAACTTTTCAACCAATTTGAAAGGTTTCGAATTTTGTGTGCTTTGCGGGAAGGACCTTTTGGTGTAAAAGCTATCAATGCCCAGGTTGAACAATTTATCAAAAGGAAAAACAACATCAAACAAAATGAATTATGGTATGCCGGACAGCCCATTCTCATAACCGAAAATGATTATAGCCTAAATCTTTTTAACGGCGATCTTGGTATTGTATTTCCTAATGATGATAACGACAATGAATTACGTGTATTTTTCCCAGGGCCAGATGGAGCCCTACGCAAGTTAAGGCCTTTTAGATTACCCGTTTATGAAATTGCTTATGCCATTACAGTCCATAAAAGCCAGGGTTCAGAATTTGATAAAGTCATCATGATATTACCGGATAAAGACTCTCCTATTTTAAGTCGAGAATTGCTTTATACGGGAATAACCAGGGCTGCAAAGCAGGTTGAAGTTTGGAGCAATGAGCAAGTATTTCGTGCAGCAGTTTCGAGAAAGACTAAACGAACTTCCGGTTTGAGAGACGCAGTTTGGGACTATTAAACACCGGGGTTTTAAAAACCCCAGTGTTTTTTTATAGAAACTAATTGATCAATGCCAAAAAGATCTTTAAAATTTATCAAAGGTTTTTATTATCATATTTATAATAGAGGAGCAAATAAGCAAAGAATCTTTTTAGAAACAGATAATTATTATCATTTTCTAAAGTTACTTAAGAGATATGTATCAAATTTTGAGATCAGGGTAATAGCATATTGCTTAATGCCAAACCACTTTCACTTTTTATTGAGAAATGATGGTGATAAAGACATATCAGGTTTCATGTCTACAATGCTGAATGCCTACGTAAAAGCTTTCAATAAAAAATACAACCGCACTGGTTCACTTTTTTCCCATCGGTTTAAGTCTATCCATGTTGATAGGGATAATTATTTAGTACATCTTTGTCGTTATATTCACTTAAATTCTCTTAAAGCCCATTTAGTAACCGAGCTAAAAGATTGGCCATTCTCTAATTATCTTGAATTTGTTGGTAAAAGAAATGGGAAATTTATAGATAAAGACTTTATTAAATCGCTTTTTGCTGATGCATTAGAATATGAAAATTTCGTTGAGGATATAGCGATTGAATATCCTGAAAATTTTGGTAATTATATCTTTGATTGAATGCAGCCTTACAAACCCCGGGGTCTTGAAGACCCCGGGGTTTTCCTAAAAAATATGAAGCACCTCAACCTGGAAAGATGTTCATTTGCTTGGTTCGTATTTTTCCAAGGATCAAGCCACAAATTTTTTATGAAGGAACGGATATTAAGTCAAACAAAATTCGTATTGCCGAATTGTTAACGATACAAAATGGAAAATTTCACAAGCAATTGTTGTTATTAATCCTTTGGATTAATTCTTAAATAACCTTACTTTAAATGAAGTTAACTTACTAACCCTGGAATCTTATTAATTCCTTGGTTTCAATTTCTATATTACTTAAAACACTGCTAAGATAGGAGACATTATGAAATTGAAAATGACACTGTCAAATCTGTTGATACTTAATTTTATGATTCTAGGCATTAGCTCAAGCATATTAGCAGAGATAAAAATCTCCTACCATCTAAGTTGGCAGGAACCCAATTCCCATTATTATCACATAACAATGACCGTTGAAAATATTAAAGACAATACTATTGATTTTCGGATACCAGACTGGCGACCCGGTAGGTACATCGTACAAAATTTCGCTAAGAACATCGTCCAGTTTGAGGCTATTTCCGGTAAAAATAAATCACTGGATTTTCGAAAAATAGATAAGGTTACATGGCGGATAGAAACCAAGGGCGCTTCCAGAGTGACAGCTAAATATAAATACTACGCCAGGCAACTTGATGCCGGTGCTAGTTATCTTGATGACGCGGAGGCGTACTTCAATCCCATTACTTGCTTTATGTATATCCCTGGCAAAGAGATGCTGCCGGTAACGCTGAAAATCAAAAAACCAGATGATTGGAAAATCGCTACACCAATGGACTATGACTCGTCAGAAGATTTATTCAAAATAGGTAACTACCACGATTTTGCTGACTCACCATTTTTAATCAGCCCTAGTTTCAAATTGCTCTCATTCGAATACAAAAACGCCATATTCGAAATTGCTATTCAGGGTGAAGGTAACTATGATGATCAAAAGATTATTGATGATATTCGTAAGATAGTGGTAGACCAGGTAGATATGATGCAGGATGTACCTTTTAAACGTTACCTGTTCATGTACCATTTGGTGCCTTATCGAATGGGCCATGGCGTAGAGCATAAAAACTCTACCTCCATCGTTCGTGGTCTTCCTGATTTTGAGAACGAGAATTTTTACAGGGGGTTTCTCGGTGTAACTTCTCATGAATTTTTTCATGCATGGAATGTTGAGCGAATTCGGCCAAAAGGTATTTACCATCCGGACTACTCGAAACCAAACCATACAACATTGTTATGGGTAAGTGAAGGAATTACCAGCTATTATGGAGGTTTATCGCTTGTTCGTTCCGGGCTGGTAAGTGAATCCAAATATTTGTCCAATTGGGCCAGAACAATTAAGGGTTATAAGAATAATTTTGGCTACCAGGTAACTCCAGTTTCTGATGTGAGTTGGGAGAGCTGGGCAAAGAGTTTTGGGGCGCCGCCAAATACGTTTTATTCTTTTTATGCAAAAGGGAATATCCTTGGTCTGCTTTTGGATTTGGAAATTAGACATCTCACGAAAAATAAAAAATCTTTAGATGATGTTTTCAGATACTTGAACGTAAATTATGCAAAAAAAGACCAGGGCTTCACCGAAGAGGATCTGCTCAAAGCAATTAAAAAAGTTTCAGGAAAGAATTTTGATGTTTTTTTTCAAAAGAATATTTATGGAACAGAGGTTATCGATTGGAACCAATTTCTAAACCATGCAGGGTTAGAACTGGTTGAGGAAAAAGATAAAAAAACACCGGATGTTTACCTGGGTATCAGAACCCGCGGGGACGACAAACAGACAAAAATCTCGAATATTAGTCCAGACTCACCTGCATATGCTAGCGGCTTAGACATTGACGACATACTCGTTGCCCTGGACGGCAACCGTGTTCATCAAAAGAACCTGGATTTTCTTCTAAAAAATTACCAAGCCGGGGATGTTGTTAACCTGACGATTTTTCGGAGAGAGAAGCTGCAAGAAATCCAAATCAAACTAACCAAAGCAAAAAATGATAAATTTAAGATAGAAAAAGTCGATGACCCCACAAAGCTTCAAGAAGAGATTCGTAAAAGTTGGCTGAATGAAAAAGAGAAGGATGAGGAGGAAAAGGAGCATATGGAGTAGAAACAGATTATTGAAATAGAATTACAAAAATGGTTCTTTAAAAAATTAACAACCTCTTTTTTCTTTATTAAGAATTACGTTGCATGGTATTTGATTAACCTCAATATTTTAGCATCAGAATTGCACATTTTTGCAATAGAACCAAGCAATTAATCAAAGGAGATAAGGCTATGTTTTATGTCAATGTTACCAACAATTATGTTTATGATGTGACAATTAACGGCACAACAGTAGATAACGGTGGAGGGACAGGCTCCACAGGGCTTGTGCAAGGCACACATTACGTTGAAGTTCCTTATATGGGGGATATCCTCGTACTCGATCTCGCCGAAAACAAAATCCAAGGCTACAAATCTCACAGAAACCGGGGGTGTGCATACTGGGCTATAAATCCATAGTAACTATATTAATATATTACCGTTACGAAGGAGTTGGCTGTGGACTCGTATGGGAATGTGAACGTAACAAGTGTTCAGGGAAACGCAGAGATCATCTCCCTTTCCGATTGACATACAAAGGATAAGAGTTAATAGGCATCTCCTTTTATCTACACCCGGAATTTAGTTTTTTAAGAATTTTTTGTTGAATCCATTTTAATGCTGCCCTCTTTTTTAATTATTTACAATTCCTGATGATTTCGTTAAAAAATCCTATAGCATTTCGAAATCTGTCCGATTGTATACATGAATTCTAATCAGGAGTTAATCATGAAATATATAATCAAAATTACAATGGCAGTATTGTGTTTGATTCTCATTTCTTCTTGTAATTCAAAAACAATAAGAATCGGCGAAAACCGATTCTCAATTGACCTTAAATATAATGGTAAACCCCTCAATGCCCAGGGAAGAATTTATATCAATAATAAATTTATCGGCATGACCAACGAAGACGGCGATTTAAGCATTAATCTTCGCAAGGGTGAATATGGTATCCTCATCATTTTGGAAGGCTACGCAACCTGGCAGGAAAAATTACTCATAGTGGGTAATGGCTATTCTCAGTCTATTTCTCCGAATATGAAAAAACTTTCTGCGGGTAAAATGTAGTAGTGAATTTCTGAAATTATGAAACACCTAGATTTTAAAAACCCCGATGTTTATGTTAAACAATACGCAGTAGTTTCATCTAAGCCCAAATCCAAATATAACAGACACTCCAGCCAATATCTTTTACAAATCAGTTGATTTTGGTTATCATAGAATTTATATTTACTCCGCAATAAAATGCCGAAGTGGTGGAATTGGCAGACACGCTAGGTTCAGGGTCTAGTGAGCGCAAGCTCGTGGGAGTTCGAATCTCCCCTTCGGCACTAAGTTTTACTCGCCATAATTCCAACCCTTAAAATGGTAAATTCCCTAAATCCACATTTCCTCCGGAAAGAATAATCCCAACCCGTTTCCCATACAACTCTGGTTTTGATCTCAATAAAGCAGCCAGCCCTACAGATCCGGAAGGCTCAACGACGATTTTCATTCTTTCCCATAAATATTTCATAGCAGTTATTATTTCTTCTTCAGTTACCAAATAAATGCCATCAACGAATTCTTTGATGATCGCAAATGTTTTATCTCCAAGAGAAGCTCTCAGCCCATCTGCAATTGTCTGAGGATTATCGATAGATTGAAGTTTACCGGACTGCATGGATCGATAAGCATCGTCAGCATTTTTCGGTTCACAGCCAAAGACCAAAATATCTTTTTTCAACCCTTTTGCAGCAATGGCTGTTCCGCTCAACAACCCTCCCCCACTGACAGGAGCCAGCACTGCATCCAGATCATCGATTTCTTCAACCAGTTCAAGAGTAGCTGTGCCCTGCCCAGCAATTATTCGTTCGTCGTTGTAAGGATGAATAAGAGCAGCGTTTGTATCAGCAATGACTTGCTGGACAACTTCCTCCCGGGAACTCATGGTGGTTCCACACTCTATGATTTTTCCGCCATACCCAAGAACTGCTTCTTTCTTTACTTTTGTTGCGTTAACCGGCATGACCAGATAAGCCGGACAACCTCGTTGTTTTGCTGCAAGAGCCAGAGCGCCGGCATGATTCCCTGACGAATGTGTAACCACACCGGCTTGTGCTTCCTCGTTTGATAATGAGAAAACAGCATTGGTTGCTCCTCTAAATTTGAATGCACCTGCTTTCTGGAAATTCTCACATTTAAAAAATAGTTCTGCATTTGCAATTGTATTTAAAGTCTTCGAGGTAAGAACTGGCGTTCGATGTATATAATCCTTAATCCTTTCATGGGCAATTTTTACATCTTCAAATTGAACACTCATAGTTACAGTCTTTATTGGTTATTAAAATAGTCAACTGCCTTCACGGCGGCCTGGATCATTGGTTGAGTCGATATTTCTTCCCCAACAGCTTGCCACATCCACACCTGTGGAGATAACTTCCCCAATTTACACATTCTTTCCATTTCTGTGGCCAGGTCATGATTCTTCATATATTCTTCAATCTGAAATGAAATAATAAGGCCCAACGGATAATCTGGGATGTACATTCCGCAATCGATAATGTGTGAGTAAACTGCCAGCAATACCTGGTCCTTAATTCCAAAAACAGGGAAATAGTACTTATTCCAGATTTCAAAAGCTATTTCCAAGATAGCATTGCGCACTTGTTCTTTGGTACATTCGGGATGTTTATACATCCAATCCCAAATCCCAATATCTACTAATGCCACTCCGCATATTTCGTAAGTTGACCAAAAGGTTGACAAATGTTGCAGAATTTTACTCTCTCCTCCGTCGGATCGAACCCCTAAAATATTCATGTCTCTTTTCTGAAAGAGAAACGCAAACGCTTCGGTAATCGCAGTATTGGGCACTCCTTCGAGAAAATAAAAATCCATTTCGTTGAGTGAAAACACTTGTTCAACGGTATGTCCAAGCTCATGCATTGCGGTGTTGAATCCTTTGTAATCCAAACCAGTTTCAGGAGTTCTTGTCCTTAAATGTGCATTATCTTCACGCATCATTGCACCCACGGCGTGGCCAGCGCCCCTGGCGGGGTCTACACGAATATGTGAAGCAAGACTATTTGAAGTCTTTTGAGAAAATCCCAATTCAATTAAAATATCCGGAAGCTTATTTTGAAATATTTCCAATGAACCATACTTTTGTGAAACCAGGGCGTCCAATTCAGATTCAGATTTTGCATTCTTAGGTTTGAACCCATCATACCAAATATCGAATGGTTGCAAATCACGACTTAATCGTTTTCGAATAAGTTCAGCAGTTTTTTGGACGACAGGAGCCGATAGGATTGATATGAGTAAATCAGTCACAGTCTCTTTCGAAATTTCACGGTCCTGATTGAATCGACGTGCAATTAGGCTCGGGTAATCCGGCATATATTGATCTACAACCATTTCTGCTGCAAAGACATTTCCAAGCAATTCATAACGGCGATTCAACTCAAATTCTTTGTACCCTTTTTCCTTAGTACCAGCCTTCCAGATTCCATTAGTAAATGGATTCCAGTCCCATTCACTTGAATCGATGACGGCTTCCGGTATTTCTTGTCTAACCACTCGTTCCATTACTTTCTGAATGAGTTGTTGCTTTTTTAATCCATCCTCATTGATATATTGAGCTTTTATTTCATCCCGAAGACCCCAATGGCTAATCAGAATAAGTTCCTTGGGGAATAGTCTTTCACCTGTATCAATGATCAAACAATACATATTAAAATTATACTTATTCACATAGTCATCCGCGGCCACATATGCCCGGATGCGTTTCGTCTTAACAGCCGCGGGTGTTCGTTCATTAAAGTAGTCGGCAAGTCGAGTCTCGGCCCACTTTCTTCTGGACCAATTTAAGTCTGTACTGCTTTTTTCATCCAGTGAATACACCGGAAAATTCAATAAAATCGTAAATGCGATTTTTTCTTGGAATAGATCGTCGTTGATATGAGCAAAAACATTGACATTGGCAAATTGATAATCGATAGGCAACATTGGGCCTGTTTCAACATGCATGTTCCAGTAAAATTGCCTGGAAACACGGTGGAAATTACCATATAGAGATTCGAAATTCTTTTCCAGGCGGGTAAAGAGTTTATTCAGTCTTTCGGATTCTGCATAAAAATTGGATAAACAAAAATCTTCAAATTCTTGCGGAGAACCATCCTTTTTCTCCCAAAAACGGCCCACCTGTTTTACACCACAGAGAATCCGCTTTTGATGATTTTTATCATATTTTTGGATTAATTTTTCAGTTACTGATTCTTTGACTGATTTCCGGATAAACATTTAACTCCAGTGCTTTTTGAAAATACGGTACTTCTGCTTGGATATTCGTTATTTTTCAATGCATTTTAATAAAACATACACCGGTTACTATAAATTCAAAAACAGTATTTCCAGTTCATTAAATATGAATCGCGGCATCTTCCGCATCCGCAGCAGCTTCCATAATCGCTTCCGAAAAAGTTGGGTGAGCATGAACCGTCTTGTGAATTTCATGATAAGTCGTTTCCAAAGACTTTCCAATTCCAAGCGTAGCGATTAGTTCAGTGGCTTCAGATCCGATAATATGCGCACCTAAAAGTTCTCCATATTTTGCATCAAATATTAGCTTAACCAATCCTTCCGGTTCTCCGTAAGCCAAGGCTTTACCGTTGGCTCTGAAGGGAAAGCGCCCGATCTTTAAATCATAACCCGCTTCTTTGGCTTTTTCTTCAGTCATGCCTAAACTGGCAACCTGGGGTAAACAATAAGTGCACCCAGGAATATTTGTGTAATCAACCGGCAAGGGACTTTTACCAGCCATAGCTTCGACACAGGTGATACCTTCTGCAGATCCCACATGGGCCAGCCAGGGCGGTCCAATTACATCTCCAATCGCATAAATCCCATCTATATTGGTGTGGTAGAACTCATCGACTTTGATATCCCCATTTTCAACCTTCACGCCTAGTTCCTCCAATCCCATATTTTCGACATTCCCTTGGACGCCTATTGCCATCAAAGCGATATCGCCTTTTAGCTCTTTTTTCCCTGATTTCATTTCGATTGAAACCGTTACGCCTTTGCCTTTTGTGTCCACTCCACTCACTTTCGTGTCAGTGTAGATTTTCATTTTGGACTTTTTGAATTCTCTCTGAAGAATTTTAGCTATTTCCTCATCCTCGACCGGCAATATTCGCGGCATCATTTCAACTATAGTGACTTCTGTTCCCAAGGCATTATAAAAATATGCGAATTCTATCCCGATCGCACCGGCGCCAATGATAATCATTGATTTTGGGATTCCCTTTAAAACCATCGCCTCAAAATAGCTTATCACTTTTTTTTTGTCTATTTCAATGCCTGGAACGGTTAGGGGTCTTGCCCCGGTTGCGATAATGGTTCTTTTCGATTGCAAAGTTTGTGTGATACTTCCATTCTTATCCAAAACCTGGATGGATTTGTCGGTATTAATTCGACCAAAACCCTGGATGTGTACAACTTTATTCTTTCGGAAAAGAAAGTTCACACCTTTTGACAATTGATTGGCGGCATCCCGGCTTCGTTGAATTATTTTATTAAAATCCAATTCCATACCGGAAATTTTTATACCAAATTCTTCACTTCGATTTATAAGATTAACGATCTCTGCATTACGCAACAGGGACTTCGTGGGAATACACCCCCAATTCAGACAAATTCCTCCAAGCGCATCCCGCTCTATAACGCCAACTTCCATTCCCAATTGAGCGGCCCTAATTGCTGCGACATATCCACCAGGACCGGCTCCAATTATAATCAAATCAAAAGCATTGTTTGCTACCATATTTATCTCCAGTTAAAACTTACATAACCGTTAGTTTCATTAAACTAAGAAACAATTAACCAATCAAATTCTACCCTAATTTGAAATGAAAAAAAGATCAGGAAAATAATCGATAATTTCAAGCAAAATACTTGTTTATGGGAAAGCACTATTACTAAAATTTGAATAATTCAAAAGAAACCAATGATAGTTTCTGTGCCCTCAAATCCTAAAGCTATTTTATCCGTGTTAATTAATGGCTCACTCTTTTTTTTCAAACGCTAGTGACCAATCGCGCTTAATTAGCGTTTGGTTCATCAACGCTATTCCCAGTTCAATTAACAGCTCGTTGGGTTTTGGTTTTCAGATATCGATATACCATGCGGCGTTTACGAAAATATAGGATCGTTTTCTAGAAATTTCGGGCCGCAAGGTTCTTATTTTGGTAGACTTTTGATCCATGCTTGTAGATCTTTAAAACTTACTCATGGATAATGAAAGCGCTCGAACCTGGACTTTTCCCGGAAGGCTAGGCCATAATTTTGGAAGCCACAAACGATTTGCTATCTTTTCCGGCTTTCTGGGTTATTGTTCCATGCGTACCGTTAGGCTATAAAGCCGCCAACAAGTCGCGTTGGCGTTCCAGGCGTTGCTCCCGTTCTAAGGCGAAGTGTTTAATTCCAGCAAAAATCGACTCTGAATCCAGACGGGCCTCCGCGATAACATCCGCTTCGGTTCCACCGGTAAGCCACTGATTATCCCAGTCAGAAGTAAGCGAATATTCGTCCGTCAACAGCCCTACATCTCGGACTGGCCAGACACGTCTTGTTCCGGTACTCACCACCATCATGTCATATTTCGCCTCTGGTGGGAAAACCGACTGACGGTAATCATCGGATTGAAGGTCGAAGAGATCTTCGCTCACAACCGCAACAATTTTGACATTGACTCCTTCGTCCTCAAGGCGTGGCAAAATATTAACCAGGTTGACGGTGGAATTAGATCCTTGCACGACAACATAGCCGTGTTTGGCTTTATCCGGATCGAAATCACGGATGACATATAATCCTTTAGCTGCAGCTTTGAGATCGGTATTGGCAAACTTACTGCGATCTGCAAC
>JADFJB010000134.1 GCA_022566355.1 candidate division KSB1 bacterium | reverse complement strand
ATACCAGATGCCGGATGCCAGATGCCAGATGCCGGATGCCGGATACTGGATACTGGATACTGGATACTGGATGCTGGATATCGGATACCAGATACTGGATGCTGGATGCTGGATGCTGGAGACTAGAGACTGAATGGCTGGAATTCCCCTCTTTGAGAGGGGAAGAAAATCATCCCGTGCAGACGGGAGGATTTTCAGGGGTGTGTAAAATAATCGTCCCGGTGGACTACCCTATTCCATGAACTGTCATCCCCGAATGTTTACAGGCTGACCAGAACCCCAAAACTGTCATCCCCGAATGCTGTCCGTTAAAAACGTACGGGCACAAGCTTAATCGGGGATCTTGTTACTTTATCAAGCGCAGAATGAAGTCCTGCTAAAACTTGTGCTCACATGATTTTAATGGATAAAAATGCGGGAATGACATATTTAAGTATCCATATGCCCATTGCAGATACAAATTTCCAACATTACCCATAGCTTTTAAAATAGTTAATATGTCAGAATTGACAATCCAATTACAACCCATCTTTACTAAAAGATTACCCCAATGGATTAATAATTTTTAATCGGTTTTAAATCTGTGAAAATCCGTGGCTAAGATTGTTTACAATCAACCCCTTGCAAGTTGGAAATTGCAATAAATCAGGTATTCACTTCTTCTTTGCTATCCTTTTCTTTTTGGGCAATAACGGGACGATTTCTCTTTCAAATAGTTTGTAAGACCTGGGCCCTACAAACACATTTTTTACATAACCATGACTATCAATAATAAAAGTAGTGGGAATGCCTCTTATGCCGCCGAAGGCTTTTGCCACATCATAACCGCCTATAAGGATCGGATAACTCATCTTCCACTTTTTGGCAAACTTTTTTATTCTCTGCGAGCTGCCGGAATCCAAAGCGATTGAAACCACTTGAAACGACTTATCCTTATAGGTCTCGTGCAATTTTACCAGGTCAGGTATCTCTACTTTACAAGGGCCACACCAGGTCGCCCAAAAATTTAATAAGATGACCTGGCCTGCAAAATCCGAGGAGGATACTTTATTGCCGTCTACATCGATCAAAGTGAACGGCGGCATTTTGACATCACCGGAGAAACAAACATCCTGATGAAAACAAATCAACAGAAAGAAAATTAGAATGAAACGTTTAGGGTTTTTCATAAGGGTCACCCATTAATTTGTAGCGCTGCTTACAGACAAAACCTTATCCATGGAGCCGATAAAGATTTCTGCTTCAATAAAGCCAACTTCTCTTAATTCTTTTAATTCGTTACCCCGGTTATCCATAAATATTAAAGTCGGCATTCCGGTTACTTGCAGTCCCTCCATGAAATCTCGAACTGTACTATTAGGTGCGGTACAATCCACTTTTACCATCGTAAATTTTGGTGTTAAATCAATAACATCTTGAACGGTAAATGTCTTTTGATCCATTTCTTTACATGGGGCACACCAATCCGCATAAAAATCGAAGAAAAGCGGTTTGCCTTCAACGAGTAAAGTATTTAAATCCTCATTACTATAAAAATGCCAGTCGATGTCTTGTGCCTTTTCTTGAATGGAATTGCCAGTAACATAAACGCCAAAAAGAATAGCGGCTGTTCCGATGAGCCATTTAATTCTCTTGAATCCTTTGGTATAATCCTGGGGCGAATCCAGAAATCCGAGCAATACTCCGCCGAAAATTATAAGTAATCCGAAAAAATATCCCTGCAGATCCGGGATATGTTTTGCCTGGGGAAGGAAAAAGTATAACGCGACTCCAACCAGCATGATGCCGAATATTTTCTTGATCCATACCATCCACATTCCGGACTTCGGCATTTTTTTGAGTAAAACCGAAAAATTTGCCAAAATCAAATAAGGCAAGCCCAGGCCCAAGCCCATAATAAAAAACAACAAGGTTCCTTCTGCTACAATGCCCAGCTTTGCGACCAATCCCACAAGTCCGATAATTACCCCGGCTGCACAAGGAGCTATTACGACACCGACGGTTAGGCCCATTAGAAAAGCGCCAACCGGGCCTTCTTGTGAATGGCCAAACTTATTTAATAATGAAGCCGGAACCTTTATTTCAAAAGCGCCAAACATGCTGGCAGCCATGGCCAAAATAATAACCGTAACAACAATCACAAACCAGGGATTTTGGAAAAGAAATCCCCACTGCTTTCCTGCAAGCCCGGACAATAAACCGAGCACCGCAAAAACAATGGCTATGCCAACCACGTACAGGACGGACTTGGAAATTGAGTCTCTTTTATTCTTATTTGACTGGGCGCTGAAATAACTAACGGTTATCGGAATTACCGGGTAAACGCAGGGTGTTAAATTAAGCGCTAATCCAAATAAAAAAAAAGCAGCCATAGCATAAAAGAAGCCTTTTTCCAATACTTTTTTAGCTTGTCTTTCCTGCCTTGTTAAAAACAGCTCATTTCTCTGATTTTTCCCAAATTCTTTTAGAGAGGCATAATCCGTAAAATATTCCTGGTTAACAGCGGAAGCTATTTCATTTTTACCGACAAGTTCTATTGAAATTTCAAATTCCTCCCGGGCGGGAAGATAACATATCTTGTCGTTACAGGCTTGATAATCAAGATAACCCTCGAGTGTTATTTTGCCGGGATTTAACTGATCGGAAAGTTCTACTTCCGTAATAATAGTAATTTGATGTTCATAAATGGATAAATCTGAAATTGCAAATTCGAATTTTTTAATTTCACCTTCGGGATAATAGACTTTCCCAAATGACACACCATCGGTAAGTTGATAAGAGACCAGGGTTGCTTTGTATGCTTCTTCTAATGGTTTATTCGAATTGATATGAAAACCCGCTTCAATATCGACGATTACCGCAATCTGAAATTCGCCCCCCGCTGGAATACGGTCGGATGAACTTACCGCTCTAACCGTTAAGGTTTGAGGCTGAAAAGCGTTACTTAAAGATGAAGCGCTCAGCGACAGCGACAAAGTAAAAACGAATATGTAAATAATTTTTCGATTCATTGTTCTGCAGTTAATTTGATCTGTTCATAGTTCATTTTTAGACAGGATAAACAGGATTATCTGGAAAAAAATCCAGTATATCTTGTTAATCCTGTCAAAAGGGAAATGATATTAGCCCCCAAAATCAAGATTTATTCATTTTAAACTCGATAAATTGATATTTTACAATCTCAATGATTTTCCCATCGTAAAAGAGCCTTCCGGTTATTTTGATTTTTTTCCCGATTAGATTTTTTTCATGCAATTCTTTTTGATATGGATTCGGATAAAAAGACCAAATCGTTCCATCCGAAACCCGGATGCCAATAATATGTCCGTATTCCGGACAGGTTGGTTTTACATCACGCAATTTAGCCATCTCTTCAATGATACAAACCAACTTCCCTTCCACATCCATAAGACTATTGTCTGTTTTAGGCTTATTTTGATTCACTTGAGCCATGAGAAATACTGGAAAGAAGCAAACCAATAGAACCAGAAGTGTAGATCGATAAAACATAATCTTCTTAATTTTGAACAAATTTTGAAGGATAAATAGAAGCCACATCTGATTCGACAATCTCGTAGCTTTCAATCTCAATAAAATTCGATTGATAATAAACCCAGCCGCTCACCCTAATTACCGAATCAACGAATTCTTCTTTTAGTTCAGCGCTTTTTTCGTTGGGTATAAAAGAATATACTTCTTTGTTTTCCGCCATGATTGCCGGTGAATGACCGTGTTTCGCGCAGAAATTTTCAGCATTTTGATATTGAGTATAATAACATCCGATACATTCGATATGTCCACTCAAGTTTTCAACATACGAAACGTCAAAATGGTTAACGGGTGTCATCATTTTATAGCCTTGAATTCCAAGAAACGCTGATACCATTACCGTTAGAACCGCTGCCACTGTTAATCTCGGCTGGTTGAAAAATCCGAAGAGAAAAGTCTCTTTTCGACTGTCTTTTGAAATTGCCTTTCGAATTTTTCTTTTGAGTTTACTCGGTGCTTCATGAGCATAAACGGACTCTTGAAACAAAAATTTCATTTCACTATCGGATTCAAAAGCTAATCTGCACAACTCACATTCAGAAAGATGAGCTTGAGTCTGATGCTCCAGATCATGCTCCAATTGTCCATCGATAAAAGATGAAATATGTGATTTAATTTCTTTACAGTTCATTATAAAATATCAGTAACAGGATTAATCCATTTTGTTTATAATTCTTTCGTCCATTTTCTGTTTATGATTAACTTAAAAAACCGGGAAAAAATTCCTATTTATTGTTTTATTTTTTCCATTCGCTCACTTTGTTTTTCTCTAAGAAACCCCTCTTTCTTTGCATAATCCAGAAGAGCCTTTTGTAAAAACTGTCGCCCACGCGATATCCTGGACATGACTGTTCCAATTGGAATATCGAGCATAATGCTAATTTCTTTGTAAGAAAAGCTTTCCAGATCACATAACAATACCGCAATTCTATAATTGGACGGCATTTGTTCAACCGCTGAAACCACCTCGTCGTTAAATATATTTTTATAATTATCTTTATTCTTAAGGAATTCCTGTAATTCTTCCGCTTCAGGTTCTGCTTCGATAGAAAATTCGACTTTTTCGAATTGAACAGACTTAGGCGTACGCAATTTTTTGTGATAGCGATTAATAAAAGTATTCATCAAGATCTTAAAAATCCAGGCCTTAAAGTTAGTACCCGGTTCAAACCTGGAAAAAAATTGGAAGGCTTTCAGGTAAGTGTCTTGAACAAGATCTTCGGAATCTTGTTTACTTTGCGTTAAACGTAGCGCGGTACTATATAAAGAATCAATATGCTCAAATGCAATTTCTTCAAATAAACCAGGGCGATCTTGAGCTAGTTGTTTAGAAGACATTCAGAATTGGGTAATTTCATCAATCCGGTTATTTAGAATTCCGCTCCTAAAGACCAATAGGAAGTTGGCTTATCGCTGGTTTCACTAAAGTTTGTTTTCCAGGCTAAATCGTAACGCAGTAAGAAAAATCCCAAATTTACTCTCATACCCATCCCAAAACCTGCAATGGGTGATCCCAGTTTTGGAAGTAAGCTACTACCATCATCCTTGGCAAAGAATCGAAAATTATTATTAGTCCACGCGGCGCCCATATCATAAAAAAGAGTTCCGCGGATGTTTGAGAAAAACAATGGCGGGACACCCAAAATAAAGTATCGCACAAACGGGAACCGGATTTCGAAATTGGTCAGGAAAAAACGCGTGCCAACTTGTTCATAATATTTTGATCCCCGTAACGGCAATTCAAATGATGAAAAATAAATATCATCCAAATCATCCACTCGCAACGTACCATTCTTAAAACTACGGTTAATCCAGTTATCCATTCCTCCTAAGAAGAAATGTTGCGCATTGTCTCCAAAAGAGGCGCCACCTGAAAAACGGGCAACAAAATTAGATTCTTCACCCATTTTGAAATATTTGCGATAATCAAAAGAAATCGTGCGAAAATCGAGGCTGTTTGCCCCAATACTGGGGCTGTATTGGAAAGATATCCTTGATCGTTGACCATTAGTTGGACCCGTATATCCCCAAAGTGCCGTATCTTTTACATAGGATAAACCGTAAACCATTACCCTCCGTTTATTGAGATCCAAACCTAAAGATATGTCCGTTCGATTTACGCCAAGATAAAGTATATTTAAGTCAATTCTACGATAGCGGTCGAAGGGTCGGGAGAAATAAAGATTGAATCCAAAATTGCGATCCCGAACAATACGGAAACCACTGGTTTGAAAAAAATATGTATAATGAAAAGCACCCACCCCAATATCTGTTCGTCGTGGCAAATAATAATAACCCAACTGGTAATCACTATTTCGTAAATCATAGAATAAATTCGTGTAAAGATCTAATCGATGGTTTCCCAATACATCTGACATAGAAAAAATGGCATTCCCCTGAACCCCAAAAAATTGACTATATCCAGCATTCCCATAAACGATGTCAGGTGAGAATGTTATTTTGTAATCATTGACTAAATATTCGCCGGAAACAGATTTAAAGGCCGTGGAGTCTTCAGGAAATATTTCTGCCAGTTTGGCCTTTTGCGGAATTATATTTCCTTGCTGAAAGCTTTTGTCGAAAACAAAATTCCGGTAACTTTCATTCGATAAATTATTGGCCGTCAATTCCTCTTCATCCAGTTTCCGATAATTCTCGAAAATAGTGGTAATTTCTCCGTTCTTCAATTTTTGAAGAAACCTGGTGTCCTCTAAAACAATCTCGTCAGGTTTAATACCACCAGGATTCTTAATCATATAAATATCATATCCGCCTTGATAAAATGAAGTAAAAACCAGGTTGTTCTTCACCCAATGGGGCTGGACCGCACCGGTGAGGATATTTGTTATTGGATACCTTTCGCCGGTTTCTAAATTGTGATAAAATAAATTGAATACACCGTTTTCATCACAAGAATAAACCAGGGCTTTACTATCGGGAGACCAGGTTGGATCCTTTTCCAAATATTCAGTTTGGGTTACCCTGTGGATTTCCTTGCTTTTGACATCCAGGTAATAAATATCATGGTTGTTATAATTGAATGTTTGAAAATCTACATTTATCCTGTCTTTCGGGTCTGTAAAAGGACCACGATCGCTGACAAAAGCAATCCGTTCCCCATCTGGGGACCATTGAGGCCTGAGGTCGCTAAAGGCATCTTTCGTTATATTTCTATAACGATTTGTAGTAATATTAAAAATATAAATATCGGTTGCCCCATTTTTAGAAGCGGTAAACGCTATTTCGTCTCCTTGTGGAGACCAGGTTGGAGAAAACAATTCATCAAATTCAAAATCATAAGTAGTCACAATTTTCTTCTTTTTAACATCTACGATATGTAAAACATCGAACTCGCCTTTTTTTGCGACAAAAGCCATTTTCTTAGAATCCGGTGACCATGTGATTCCGGGATTTAACCAATTTAATTCTTCCAGATCTACTGTTCTTTGGCCCTGAACCACTTTAGAAATCATTTTGCCATCGATTGCACTCATCAAAAAAATATCAAAATAATCATCCCTATCCGATAGAAAAGCGATCTTATCCCCCCGGGGAGACAAGGTCGGGGCATTATTTACAAAATTATTGGTTTTAGCATGATCTGTCATTTTTTTGGCAAATTCTTCCGGTTCCTGGCGATTCGCGATATCAGGCCAATATTCTGTTTTAACATACTTTTGAAATCTCTTGTTCAATTCTTCCATACCAATTCCGATGGATCTTTTTAACCCCCTCTCTACGCTTTTTGAAACTTTGATTTTTCCCATTATCTCGCTGATTTTTTCCGGTCCATATTTTTCAGCCAAATAATAAAAAACATACTGGCCTGCTTTGTAATTCAGAAATCCTCCAAATCCGGAGAGTGGAGGCAGGTATCCTGAAATTGCCGCATCTCGCATAAACATATCGCTTTCGGTATTCCAACGAGTACTGGCATATTCGGCAAATCCTTCGATCATCCAAAGGGGTAGTTGAAAACGCATCATCCCGTTAATAATAGATTGCATTCCAGCCCCATATAACATTTGCAGCATAACAGCATGTGCTAATTCATGATGGATAACGTGACGAAATTTTGAATAATCACCTTCAAAGGGCAATACGATTCTGTTTTTGAAAAATTCAGTGAAACCACCTACGGATTCTTCAGGAACTCCAAAAGAGACATTCGATTGTTCAAAATCATTGTGCCCCCGGTAAATGATTAGCGTGACTCTGTCCGCCAACTCATATCCTAAATCCGATTGCAATGAAATGTAGCTGGATTCGGAAACATCGGCAGTAAATTTCGCAATACTTTCACCACCTTCATAAAAATATATATTAAAATGTTTGGATTGAATATACTGCCAATTGAAATTTGTATATTGAACTTTATTCTTGCCAAACTGGGTAAAACCAGTTGATGTTGTAATGAATATAATAGCAACTAGGATGGAAACTTTCTTCATGATTGTTACTCCTGACTATAAATTGGATTCATCCTTCCATCTGTTAATTCTCCAAATGCCGGACGAAAGATTTTTCCTAAAGCTAAAAACAGCTGTCCCATTTATTCGCAAACCTTCATCATTAGAAAATAAAGTTAAATTAAACGTTTTTGTGATTTCAGCAGTAGATTCTTGAACCGATTCATATATGGTTGTGTTCCAAACCAAATCAATAACATTAAAGCTACGGTAAAGTTTTCCGGTTGTTTTTAGATCCAAATCACGACCCCAGGAAACGAATTGACCTGTAGTTCCGATATTGGGATCGAAGTAATAAAATATAAAAGAACTGTCCAACAATTCACTATAAATTAACGAATCTTTAAAAATATAGGCATAACGAAAATTTGTGAGCACATCATCCGGGGTTTCCTGGTTCGTTATGATTAAATCCGTCGGTTGAGATTGCTCTTTTAGTTCCGGCGCAAACGGATTTAAACAAGAGCAGAAAAAAACACAACTGCAAAACAGGAATATAAAAAATATTGTTTTTGATTTTTGTTGCTGCAACCGTTCCAACCTAAAATATAATTATCCAAGCAGATAAATATCCATAAGAATGAATTCTGATCTTTGATTTTTCCGCTTCATTTCGCGTTTTGTACAAGCCTGCAAAAACCCGCCAATAGCCATCATAAAACCGAACATTGAGTGTTACATTTAATCGTTCTTTTTTCAAATCAGACAAATAATTATCAGCATTTTTTTTACTACTAAAAGAAGCTATTTGAACGCCAAACCCATTTTCCAAATTTGGAAATGAATTTGATTTGTTTTTCCCTCCACTGCGGGCAACATCAGGAGAATATCCGCTCATTGAATCCGAGTTAGAAAATTCATCCTGTAGAATATCAATCGGTTCATTGAAAATTTTCATTGAGTACTTCAATTCATTTTCAAATTGCTTTTCATCGGTTGCTTTTGAGTTTGAATAACGGGGAGCAGATGCACATCCAATCAAAATAAAACCGGTTGAAAAGAAAAAGATTATCCTGATCAACATCTTAATATACTTTATTTATTTCAGTACCGCGATAATAATGTCTTAAAATTTGATCGTAAATATAACCGGTTTTGGCCATGCCAATCGCGCCCCATTGGCACATACCAACTCCATGACCATTTCCAGCTCCAATGAGTGTAATTTCTTTTTTTGATTCTCCATTTCTGGCTTTTTTTATTTTAAAAAGATTACTACGAAGAACCAGGTTATTTTTCGTTCGCAATACATTTCGTATTGAATTAGAACTTATATTTAGCGAAGGTTGTTCTCCGGCAAAAAATACAGTTAAAGCTTTAACTCGACCGGATGGGAATCTATTTGAAATTTCAACTGTTTTTAGTTCATCTGAAAATTTAGGATTTCTTCCTGCCGGAATGGTTGATTTTAGTGATGCAAATATGTCGGATAATAAAAAAAATTCAGTCCACCTGTAATTGGGTGACTCAGAACAAAAATCTCCATCACCGAAATTATCGGCCACTCCTTTTAAATAAGGAGTGTTCGGTAAAGCAAATATGTTTTCCCCGGATTCCGTTCGTCCCCCACATGTAGAATGATAATAACAATCAATTAATTCATTTTCAAAAACGATAACTTCGCCTTTCGTTCCAGTCACTGCTAAGTTGATCCACTTGTTAGAATTTCTAACAATCCCGGAATAAACCTGGTCTGTTACATCTGCCCGAACATCATATGATTTGTTGTTCTCTTTTCGATTATTTATTTTTGCCAACCCATAAGTTCTTGCAGCAATTGCCTGGGCTTTTAAAGCCTCAAATTCTAACTTTCCCAGCGAGCCCATTTCCCGCAAAACAACTCCTTTTAGATAGGACTCCAAATCAACTTTATTTATGATGCTAATATTATTTCCTGTAACCGACAATTGAATTGATCCCGGGTATAAATTGTTTGAATACTTGAAATATTGATTCGAATTAACTGCTTGAAAAACAATTTTATTGCTAACAAAAAATGTTTCTCCATCAAAGTATGAATCGCCGTTCGTTTCCGTGTTTGCAACTTGAAAATTGATAGGTTTATTCCTAGGGAAATCAAATTCACCTCTATAATCAGATTTTATTTGGAATTTCCCCAAAAAGGATAGTTGGACATTTTTTTGCTCTCCCAACAACACGTCGATTGTTGGTATATTGGTACCATTTGGTTTGGGAGTTAAACCGGCACAATGGATTTGAAATAGGATTAAGCCAAATCCAATAACAATTTGAAAATATCTGATCAAGTTAATTGATACCAAATTTGTAGATTTTATTAATCCAAACTGCAATTTTTTCATTTTCCCTTTTGGCGGGAAGAAACCTGGTTTTATAAGCAGCTTGAATTGCAGAATTCTCACATTTTTTACTTAATGTAGAGTTTTTAATAATTTGAACATTGGTTACGACACCATCTTTCTCAACAAACAACGCCAGCTCAATTACACCCTGGACACCACTTTTTTTTTCACTAACAGGATATTCCGGGAAAACCTCTGCAATCGGTCGTGGAGGCGTTACTCCACCGGTACTTATACCAAGGGGCTCTATCGGCGGTAAAGGTAAATCATCCAGTTCTGTTTCTTCAATGGTTAGATCTTCAGGAATAGTTGGTTCATCCGATGGAATAGGGACTTTGGGACGTGGTGGAATGGGTCTTTTTATGTCTTGTCGAGTTATCGGAATCTCATCAATGATATAAAATTCAACATCGGCTATCTCCGGTATATCCTCAATTCGGGAATCCCAATGTTTGTTAAACTGGAAAATTATTACGATTAAAGCAATACTTGCAATCAAACATTTATGAAAGAGTTGATTCAAGTAGATGTTTTCATTTTCTCGTTGACTAGGTGAGCGGGATGCGATACGAAAAGGATAAAAATCTTTGAATGTTTTTCGCCATTTAATCATAAAATAAAATAAATAAAATCAAATTACTCATTATATTAAGACCGTTTTGGAAAATTACAACTCCAATATAATCATTAAGTTCAATTTGGCATTTGGGTTCCCGGTAATATTAATATCATTCATTAAAATTAAACGTAACTTTCAAGAAACTTGAAGTTTCTCATATAAAATTAGGTTCGTCGCTTTTACGAATCTCTGCCACTATTCAGCCAGCTTTTAGCTGTTGGCCTTAGCTTCTGAGTGAGATTGTTACTCATTTTTTGTTCACTATTTAACTGATCCATAATCACTTAACCATCTTTTGTTGGGATTAAATATATCTCTTCGATGATGATTAATTGAGTTTCCAATCAAATGATGAACCTAAAGCAATTTCTAAAAACCGTTTGAAATCTATTTGACTGTTTCGGCTACAACCCTCGGCAATTTTTGATGGTTTGGATACAGCCGAACGACAGATTTGACTTCTTAACCCGTATTTTTTCTTCAACAGGAAGCCTTTCTGCCAATCCCGAAGCGTCGGGATGCCAATAGCTGAATAATTACCATACCATTAAACAATATAAATAAACAAAAGGCGACGCAATGAAATCGCGCCGCCTTATAGATCACAAATTTTTGATGATTAATTTATTAACGACTTTCTTTCAATTTAAATATTACCGGAATACTCACACGAACTTTTACCGGTTTATCTCTTTGAAGAGCAGGCTTCCATCTTGTTTGCTTTATGGCAAACATTGCGGCTTCATCGCAACCATTGTTACCAAGCGATTTCAGAACTTGTGTATCAATAACAATACCTCTTTTATCAATTATGGCTTGAATGATAACGGTCCCTTCAACGCCGGCTCTTCTTGCAATATCAGGATATGTCAGATTTTTATGGATAGCTGCAAAACCGCCTATTGGTACTGGTTCCGTATCATAAGCAACAAAAATGATGTCTTCTTCTTCCTTTTGAGGCGGCGGAGGCGGCGGTGG
>JADFJB010000133.1 GCA_022566355.1 candidate division KSB1 bacterium | reverse complement strand
GTTATGGGTACCATAATAAATTGCTTCAACAGCTTTTACATTCCCCTGACCGGATTTTGCAATAGATTTCAAGGCCATTAAACGTCCATACCATGAAATACCAGTCATACCAATATTATTATCGCTAACGGCGCCCACAATACCGGCAACATGAGTGCCATGTCCATGATCATCCATGGGCTTGTTGTCCTGGTTAACAAAATCCCAGCCATTAATATCATCGATATAACCGTTACCATCATCATCTAACCCATTGTTTGCAATTTCTCCATTGTTCGTCCAGATATTTTTTTTAAGGTCAGGATGATTGAAATCGATTCCTGTATCCACAATAGCCACAATAACATTGCTATTACCTTTCTGAATTTTCCAGGCTTCCGGTGCATCGATATCGGCATCTTTAGATCCACCGGTTTGACCGGTGTTATTCAATCCCCACTGCTCCGAAAATTTCGAATCTCCAGGAAAAATATCATCAATCCTGTAAATGTAATTTGGCTCGGCATAAACTACATTTGAATTGCTTTCGATGGCAGCCAGGATTTTGTTCAAATCTATTTCTTTGGCAAAGGTAAGCTTGACTAAGGTTGACAATTCTGCCAAATTTAATGTTTTAGAATTAAGTCTTTGGCCGGTTGGTGAGCGAATGAACCGGGGAAGGGGGACAATCGTTTCTATTTGGAAAGATCCAAACTGTCTTTGCAATGCATCAAGTGAAGCAATCCGTAACAATGCTGTTTTTTCCGATTTTACTAAACTCGTACGTTTTTGCGGATTTCTGGGTTTCTCAGCAACGGGTTGAAGCACATTAAGGATTTCAAGAGTAGGTTTGAATTTTACTATAATCTCCCCGGGAACATAATCTTGATACGGAATTAAATTTTGTTGTGCAATGGCTTTAAAGGGAGCATAAACCATGACCAACAAAATAATTGCATAAACAAAGAAATAATAAGTCCGGAAATTTCGATTAGATAAAATCAACATCATACTCTTCAAAAAAAATCTCAATGCGATCTTAGATGGTTTTACAGCAGGAGAAATATATTTTTGGAGATGATTACCGCGTTGGGTGTAATTGCTTGATATGTTTTCATTTTTGATACGATTTAAATAATAACGTTGAACATATTTTGTTAAATCCAGCAATTGAATGGTTTGAAATTTTATAAATTCAATTGGGATACTAAAATGAAAGTTACTATTTTATCTGAAGTTTGCAAGAGAAAAATATTTTATTTTTTATTCATCAACGACTCAAAAAATAAAACAACTGTGGCAAAGTCCAAAATGTCGGAACTTGTTTACAATTCAAAGGCTCTCTAGACAAAACAAACCAAAGCACCTATTACCAGGAAAATGATTAAGCACTGTTTTTTATTTGCGGAACCCTTTTGAGCTTAAGTTGCAGCTCCCAAAATCCCCGGGATTGGATTGTCGATTTGCCAAAAGTTCAAACTCACGTTCATTTGGATGGCAGCGTCCGCCTCAACACAATCTGGCAAATTGCACAAAAAGACAACATTGACCTGGGCGTTGACACAATTCAGGAACTTGCTGCCATTTGTCGTGTTACGCAGCCCATGAAAAACATACAAGAAGTATTGGATGTATTCTGGGTGCACCAGAAAGTGCTCAATTCATATGAGAATATCCGCCGGGTCACTTTTGAGAATATTGAAGATGCTTATCATGATGGCGTGAAACTGTTAGAGCTGCGTTTTGGCCCGACATTTATTGCAGCCGGGAAACCGGCATTGCGTAATGATGACATCATCCGCGGTGTTCTCGATGGCAGCCAGGATGGCATGCAAAAATATCCTATCGAGGTGGGGTTGATCGCCATCGGTGTGCGGGGAATGGACAATGAGCTAAACCGCATTGCCTTAATGGATGTGCTGAAATTCAAAACCAGCCGTTATCCGGTTGCGGAACGCCTGGTGGGGTATGATTTAGCGGATGCTGAAACAGGCACGGAACCGGAAAATTTCCTCGGTTTGATAGAAACGGCCCGCGAGGGTGGATTACATATTACCATTCACAGCGGCGAAGACACCGATGCCGAGTATGTGAAACGGTCTATATTAAGTTTAGGGGCTGAAAGAATTGGCCATGGCATTAAAAGCTGGGGGAATGAAGAGGTGCTGAATTTGATTAAAGAGCGGGATATCCATTTGGAGCTTTCCGTGACTTCCAACTGGCTGACACGATGTGTCGAGAGTTTAGAAACGCACCCCATCAAAAATCTTTACCAGGCAGGGGTTTCCATATCCATCAACACCGATGATCCCCATCTCATGGGAATTAACCTGGTGCATGAATATGAAATGATTGTGGACAAATTTGGCTTGACTCGGCAGGACTTCATGAAAATCAATACCGATGCCCTGGAGCATTCATTTTTGCCTGAAGCCATTAAGTCGAGGGTTCGTAAGCAATATTTTGAATAGAGTTTTTATTTTTTGGTTCTTCCGGCACCCCTCGATAGCAATAATGAAAAACTATGATTGCTATTCGGGATGTTCGATTTTCATAGCAATTTCAGTCAATAAGGAGAAGTCTGAGCGGATGTGAGTTTGATGTTCAAATTCAGCAGCATTAGCGGTCAGTTTCATAAATTCGATGAGGTATTTTTAAACGGAGTTATAGAGCTGTAATTTGTTTATCTCAATTGCCCCTCCTAATCTAGTTTATAACAACTCAAATAGTCAACAGTGTCGTATTAAATCCAAATATCGCTATTTTGCCTCTGGTCTTTCTTGATAAAATCAGGAATATAAAGCTTGACTTTTATGCCATTCTACAACAGCCTGCGAGACAGGATTACAGAACTGGAAGTTTTAAACATAAAAATAGGTTTCATGAATTATTCAGGTTGCTTATTTCCTACCAGATGGGTACAATAATACTAATCTAACCTAAAAATAGGAATTCAAATTGAAAAAAATACTACTGATCACCCTGTTTCTCTTATGCTTATCAGTCAATCAACTTTTTTCCCAATCTGCACTGCTTCGAGGCACGGTTAGCGATCTTGAATCCGGCAAAGCGCTAAACGGTGCAAATATTACCCTCTCACCGGCAAACAAGACTCTGCAAGCCCTGGGAACCGTTTCCAATTCAAATGGCAATTATGAAATTAGAAATATCCCGCCGGGGAGTTATTCAATAACCGTTTCCTATATTGGTTACGAAAAATTTGTGCTCGAGCCCTTCGTTTTAACTTCTAATGAGCAGCGAAAATTAGACGTCTCCTTAAAACCACAAGCGCTGGAAATGGACCCGGTTACTGTATCCGCCCACAAAGAAACCATCGATCGGCAAAGCACCAAAATACTTGAACCGACTGCATCGGTGACCATACTAGATACTATTCAAATTCAACAAAGGCGGGCAATGTCCCCGGCCGATCATTTGATCGGTTTGGCAGGGGTGGATGTCGTCAAAACCGGCATCAACCAAAGTATGGTGGCGATCAGGGGATTCAACGATATTTTTTCCGGCTCTCACTTGCTGATGGTGGACAACCGAATCGGCCGGGTTGCTTCATTGCGGTTCAATGCCTACAACTTTCTGGCAGTCGCAAATTCGGATATCGAACGCATCGAGGTCATTCGTGGTCCTGCCGCATCTTTATACGGTCCCAATAGCGCCAGTGGCGTTACACATATTATCACAAAGTCACCTTTCGGTTCGGAAGGAACTACCATCAATTTTGGTCTTGGGCAGCGCAGTATTTTTACGACAGATTTTCGCTTTGCCGCCAGTATCAACAACAAATTTGGCTTCAAAGTTACAGGCAGTTATATGCAGGGAGTCGATTTTCCATCCCATGACGCCTTTGAGGACTCTGTCCGAACCCGGCTAATCGAAATTGAATTGGATTATCAAAGAAGAGGATTGCTGAATCCCGATCCATTGGACGAAAATGACAAGAGAATTGGCATCCGTGATTTTTACCTTAGCAAAATGGCCGGCACCGCTCGTTTTGACTACCGAATCAACAATAACCTGACCCTCATATTTAATACCGGCTATAACAGCGCTAGCAATATGGAACTGACTAAGATATCTGCTGCAGTGGTTGATAATTGGCGGACTATTTATGGGCAAGCGAAATTGATTTACAAAAATTTGTTTATGCAAGCCTATATTAATACCAGCAATTCGGGAGAAACCTACCTGACTCGTGATGGCGGAGATTTGGTAGATCGATCGAAATTCATTTCTACACAAATTCAAAACAGGACCTCCCTTGGTAATTTCCAGCATTTTACTTATGGCATCGATGCTTATTGGACCCGGCCGGTAACTGCCGGAACGGTGAATGGAGCATTTGAACAGGACGATCAAATCAATGAAGCCGGCTTTTATCTTCAATCGGAAACCAACCTTGGCGAGCAATTTAAATTTGTTTTGGCCGGACGATATGACTTTCATAATCGCATAGACGAGCCATTTTTTTCACCCAGAGCCGGGCTGGTTTATTCTGCCAGTCAAGATCATAGATTCCGCATTTCGTATAGCAAGGCATTTACAACTCCTTCAACGGAAAACCTGTTCCTGGATCGCCTGGTCAGCCCGTTAATCCCTGATCGCTTTCTTAGTTTAAGTCCTTTTGCCGAATTCCAGCCATTTAACATACGGGTTCGAGGCGTTCCGGATAACGGTTTCAAATACGAGCAAAATGAAGAAGGGGGTATAGCCGGTTTGTATATGCAGCCTATTCCATTATATTTCCCGAACCAAAGTGGTTTTATCCCGGCTGATGCGACAGTCATGTGGGATAAAGTTGTAGAATTAATCACCCGGATCAAGGGAAGCGGCCTGGATTTGTTCTTTGCCGGTCTAAAATCAATTCCGGCGCCAACTGCTCAGGACGTATCTTCCGTCTTAAAAACTTTCAATACAACAACCGGGGAGTTTGAGCTTATCGATCCCGGAATTATCACCAATATCCAGGGTCTTGAATCCACAAAAACCACTACATTTGAAATCGGCTACAAAGGCATTCTAAAAAACAAACTCATCGTGAATGTCGATTTATATTATAACCAGATTAAAGATTTCATAGGGCCGTTGTTGCTTGAAACACCCAATGTTTTCTTCGATGAAGAATCTCTTAACGAATTTCTGCTTGCCACGGAAGTCTTCACCTCGAGCACTCAACCTTTTATCACTTTGGCTCCCACTTTTGCCCGGTGGATCTCAAACATTCCAGTAGGAACAGTGACACCCAACGAATCCATTTATCCAGGTGATTTAATGCTTACTTTTCGTAATTTCGGCGACATAAACCTGGTGGGTCTGGATTTAGACTTCTCTTATGCTGCCACCAAAACTCTCAACATCTCCGGAGCGTATTCATACGTTAGCAAAAACATTTTCCAGGATGAAAATAGTGTTCGGGATATTGCCCTGAATGCACCCAAACAGAAGTTTAGTCTCGGTTTACAATATCGGGAACCCAAATCCGGCTTGGGCTGGGGATTTCGCTACCGGTATGTTGCGGGTTTTCCGGTGAATTCAGGCGTATTTATCGGCGAAGTTAATCCTTTCGGAGTTCTCGATCTAAATGCAGGGTTAGACCTTCCCGGTCAATCCGCAATCCGCCTTACTTTAACGGTGCAAAATCTGCTTGACAATAAACATAAGGAGTTTGTCGGAGCTCCCGAGATCGGTCGTCTTGCACACTTCCAGGTTAAATTTTACCCGGATAAATACAAAGATTAAAGTATTTAGACAGGATTAACAGGATGAACAAGATTTATATATGAAAAACAAATTAGCTTATTGCTTGGCTGTTACCGAATGCATCCCAAAAAGAGAAATTGCCATCCCGTCGTGTGCAGGCTGTCGCAGAATAGGCAAAAAGCCTGGAATTGTCATCCTGAACGGAGCGAAGCGGAGTGAAGGATCTTGTTTGAAACTCGTTGTAACTCTAGTATAATCAAGTTATTAAGGGCTGTACCAACAAGATTCTTCTCCCGGCCAGGCGGGATCAGAATGACATTTTAATGATATTGCGCATTCTGCAGCATCCTGCGTGACGGGATGACAGTGATAAGGTATATGAATAGATCAGGTTAATGTATAGAGTTCTGATGATCCTAAAAAGTATGTTTAACAATAGGTTTATAGTGCATCCCAAAACAGAAGATATATAAAATAGTGGGGATTTAGATTCCACCTCTTAAACTCTACTTTATCTGTTTGTGTAAAAATAACTAAAATATTTTTCTTGATTTTTAATCACATGAATTTAACTTTTGATTTATTCTTAAAATAAAATAATCCATTGAGGAACCATGGAAATGTTAGACAAAACAGTTATAAAATCTCAAAAGCCAAAATTGTTGGGTCAGGTTCGTTACATGAAGTAAAAACCAAAATGGATGATCCCAAAGCTATATACACAAACCGAATAAATCGGGCTATCGATTATATGCTTGTTCATTTGGACGAGTCTCCATCACTAGATGAACTCTCCAGGGCTGCTTGTTTCTCCTCTTTCCATTTCCATAGGATTTTTAGGGCTATTACAGGAGAGACAGTAAAGTTTTTTACAAATCGCCTTCGACTAGAGAAGGCAGCCCGTCTCCTAATATACTCCAAAAACTCGGCAACCCATATTGCCCTGGAATCTGGTTTCTCTTCCTCATCCACCTTCTCAAGGTCTTTTAAGCAGTATTTCGGAATTACGCCCAATGAATACAGAAAAAGCGGAATTATTAAAAATAGCAAGATTTGCAAAGAATTCTTTCCTATAGATGAATACATTATTCCCATGTCTACCGAGCAATTAAGGAATAAATTTCCAGTCGACATAAAGGAAATTCCTCAACGACGGGTGGCCTTTATCAGAGTCATGGGTGCTTACCAGGAAAACCGCGTGCTAAATGCATTTTCTCGAATGGTGAATTGGGCGAAGGAGATGGGCTTATATGAAACAGAAACAATTTTTGGAATGTCGTTAGACGATCCCCTGGTAACCCCAAAAGACAAGAATTGCTATGAAGTGTGCCTAACGATTCCGAAATCAATAAATCTTGATCAGGATCTTTGATATTTCTGTAATGACTATGCCCGGGTGCAAGTATGTAATGACCCGAATATCCGGAGACCTTAGAATAGTCGCAACTGCTTGGAGTTACCTGTTTACAAATTGGTTGGTCAACAGCCGCTATGAACCTGAACATCAACATGCTTTAGAGATTTTTTTGGATAAGGATAATATCACCAACTGGGATCATTTTGAACTGGATCTTTGCCTTCCGGTCAAACCACTTCAACACTATAAGCTAAGAAATCTGTAGAAAAATAGGATGATTTTTTTAATTGAAAGATACCTTGTGTAAATTGAATATATAAACAATGGTTCTAATACAATCATTATGGCTAAATAAAAGCAATGTTTTACACAAACGACGGAGGTAATTAAAAATGAAAGAAATAAAAAACATAACTAAAATTCTACTTCTAATCATTTTAACTGCAAGTTGCACAACAAACAATAATAATGACACTAAGATAAACAAAACAGAAAAACCTAAACAAATGGAGACCGCTATGAACGATACAACACCAAAAGTTACTGGCATTGGTGGAATTTTCTTCCGATCGAAAAATCCTAAAGAAACAAGGGAATGGTATAGTAAAAACTTAGGACTTGCAATAGATGATTTCGGTTCGCCTTTTGAATTCAGAAACGCTAATAAACCAGAGGAAATAAATTATCTTAGATGGAGTCCATTTGAGGAAGAAACAGATTATTTCGCCCCATCTGAGAAAGAGTTTATGATAAATTATAGAGTACAGAATATAGAAGGTTTGGTAAAAAAACTCAGAGAAAATAGTGTGACTATAGTGGACGACATTGAAGAGTTTGAATACGGAAAATTTGTTCATATTATGGACCTGGAAGGCAACAAAATTGAACTATGGGAACCCATCGATAGCTTTTTTACTAAAATGGGCGGAGCAACAACCAAATAACAATAGGTTAAGGTCATCAAACCGAGAAAACTACCGAGAGAGTATTTAGATCTACCCTACTTCTTTCCTTCAATCAATTTCACAATCTCCTCACTCGTCATCACATCCTTGGTGAACGAATCATAGGAACTGTAATTTTTCAGCTCCAATGCCACTCTTTTCATAGCAGTCAGACTGGCTTTAAGAAACCCGGGGCCAAGGCTTAATCGGCTGATTCCGATAGCCTCTAACTCCGCCATCGATGCAGTAGATGCGGAGGCATAGACATTGATTGGCGCATCGATTTCAGCCTGGATTTGTTGCAAGGTTTCGACATCGCCCAGCGCGATCGGATAAATACAGTCCGCTCCGGACTCCAGGTAGGCTTTTGCCCGCGTGATGGTTTCTGCCGTCATTTCAGATTTGGATCTGCTCCCGCCGCTAATAAATACATCGATTCTCGCATTAATGACCAATGGCACGCCTTCCTGTTCGGCCATTTGCCGCACAGCGGCGATCCGTTCGCATTGAAAATCGATTGGACGTAATGGTCCTCCCTCAGAAACGCTGTCTTCAATATTAATACCAACCGCACCGACAGCGAGAACCTGCCTGACATTTTCAGCAACCTCTTTGGGATTTTCAGCGTAGCCGCTTTCTATATCTGCAGTCAGTGGTATTTCAACACTGGCAGCAATTCGTCGAATCACATCCAGCATATCCTCAAAACTGATTTTTTGTCCGTCGTCATAACCTAATGAATATGCCACAGCAGCGCTGGCAGTTGCAACGGCAGGATAACCCAAACTTTCCAATAATTTTGCTCCGAGTGGGTCCCAGATATTTGGCAAGACCAGCAGTTTGGCATCATGATGAAGCGCAAGAAAATCCTGGGCTTTTTGAATTTGAACTGATTTTTCCATAAACCTACCTTAATACCATAATGCTAACTAATGGCTAGTATAGTATGAGAACGCCACGTCGCCCTTCGACTCCGCTCAGGATTCCTCGCGATGACACAACAAACTTAATTTCTCATTTTTTTTACTTAAATCTTATGTAACTCATACCCATTGAATAGAACTACGGAACCACAGCAAAAATCCGTACCTGGCCGCCAGAACCGCCCTCGATCTTAATTGGCGCTACGATCAAGTAAGCTCCTTTTGCCGGCAACAAGTGGACGTTTGCCACGTTCTCCAGGTGATATTTGCCGGCGCCATTAAAAATTTTATGAACCGCGAAATCAGTTGATAACCCATAATCGATGCTGAAATTGTCGATCCCGATACCGCGGATATTTCGTTCATTTACCAGGAAATGCGCTGCTTCCGCCGAGAAACCAGGAAAATGCATACGGTTCATTTCATCCTGGTTTTTATAGGCTTCATAGTCTGTCCACTTTTTACTCCAACCGCTGTACATCAGTACGATGGCGCCATCCGGCAGCTTGCCATATTGCTCCTCCCATTCCAAAAGATCATTTTTTGAGAGTAAGTAATCCGGCTCGCTTTCGCACTTTGCGGAAATATCTACCACAGCAGCCGGGCCGAAGAGATCGGCTGCCTGTAACTGGTCTACAGTTGCCTGTCCATCAGCTGAGTGGATTGGAGCATCCATATGTGTGCCAAAATGCTCGGGGGTACTGTAGGCTGCTAAAATGGCTGCGCCGCTTGGGTGAGCAGCTATAATTTCATGCTTAAAGGGATTACCGTCAGGGCTGGGCCAATATGGACTGCTACTGTTAAGGGAATGGGTAAGATCGATCACCCTGGCTTCGCCAGAAAACAAACGGGCAAAGCGATCATTTTCATTTCCGGAATTCGTGCACCCAATAGAAAATAGACACACCACTGTTGTGAAAAATAAAGTGCGCATTTTCATCATCCTTGTATTTGTTAGTTTATGATTGTAATTAATAAATCTTATTTCTAAAAATTGATCCTAATAAATAACCAGTCATGCCGGCAAAACCCGATGCGATCATGGCGACAACACAAGTTATTAAAACCATGGCAAATGAAATTCCAACTCCCATCATGTCTGCAATCCTGGCAGCGATTATTTGACTGCCGGTCAGCCAATAAAACAATGAGGCCAATAGCCAAAGTATTCCAGCGCTCACCATTCCGATGCAGAATCCATCCCAGACGGAATTTGTAGTAAAAAGTGCGAACAAAAATGGAATGACCATGATCCACCACCAAAATGGTGTAAAAATCTGTAGAACCAGGATACTGAAAAAACAAAGTAAACCTTTGGACCACAGGTTTTTCATCATTTACCTACTCGCCTGAAAAGTAGTAGTACTAAACTTATCATTCGCTTCTTCCGGAGTTTTCATAAAATGAAGCTCGAATATTTTTCCATCCACCCAATCATCCACCATAAAATCATAATATTTTGAACCCGGGTTGCCGGAATTTCCGCCGGGATAAATTCCCCAGGCTTTAACTTCGGGCCCTAGTTCTACCACCATTCGCCATGAAGGGCCGTGAGTACGCTGGATGGCATTCACCGTGTTAAAATTTCCGCCGGTGTATAAGCCTTCCCTACCCATCCCAGGAATACTGGCAACATGATTGATATTCGTCCCACGCGATTTTCCTAATTGCCAATTAGCTCCAATAGCGCCAAAATCATTCTCTATTTCAGAAATTGCAGTTTTGAATGAACTTTTGACAAGATCGGCAAGTACTTCCACCACTTCGGTTTCCGGATCATCAAAATATTCATTGTCGGGATCCTTCAAAATCATGTCGGTTGTAATGGTCCGATTTGGCAATCGCAATGAACCGCTTTGATGTTCTCTGAAATCTTTCCAGATCGCCTGGTTCAGGTAAAACCACCAATAATTAAAAATTCGTGGTGCAATAAGATCGGGATTGTGGATATAAGTCCAATCTTTCAGTTCATCGTAGCTGTTTTTTTCGATGCCGGAAAGTGTGGCCGGATCTATAGAATCCAGGAGGACTGGCAGTACTTTTCTGGCGTGAATATTCAGAAAGTCATTTTGCAAACCAACCATATCCTGTACGGTTATGTCTTCCATTTGTGCCAGCCGCTCATTAATTCTGCCACTTCTGGTGTAGCCGGCATAATTCCAACCCAGGTAGTACGGATAGGATTCATCCACCGGGATTTGATTTGCAGAACTGATAAATCCTCTTGTTGGATTTTTTACCAGTGGAAGCTGATCTTTGGGAATAAACTCCTGCCAATCATACAAAGGATCGCTGCCATCTCCAATATATTTGCCTTGATTCTTCCAGCGGAGCGGAAATTTGCCGTTATGATGCATTGCAATATCACCATTTCGATCGGCAAAAACGAAATTTTGTGCCGGTGAATCATAATATTTCAAGGCTTCTTTAAAATCCTGGTAATTCTCCGCTCGACTTAACTTTAGCAGTGCGAGAGATTCAATCGAGGCATCCAGGGCAATCCAACGCATGGCTGTCCCAGGCGGCACCTGGCTGTCAAATGGTTTTTCATCTTCACGATAAACTATAGGCCCATGATGTGTATAGAGCACCGTATCCATAATTGCAGCGCTGCCTTTAACTTTGATCTCTTCAATTCTTCTGGTGGTTTTGCGCCAGGAGCCATCATAAAGATATTCCTGCTTGCTTTCGTCCTTAAATTTGATCTCATACCAATCCAAAACATCTGAGCCCGCATTTGTAACACCCCATGCAATATTCTCATTAAATCCAACGATGATTCCGGGAGCTCCGGGTGAAGTAATCCCATAAACATTTAAACCCGGAGCGGTTAACTGCATTTCATACCAAATTGAGGGTAGCGTTAAAGCCAGGTGAGGATCGTTACTGAGAATCGGAAAGCCGCTCTTTGTTTTGGCGCCGGATACAACCCAATTATTACTGCCGTTGATTGGGCGCCATATTCATAGAAATCATCTCCAAAGAGAGCGCTGATTGTTGGCTCAAAGCTGCCATCTGGCTTTGTGACAGACTTGGGTTGAAAATTCCATTTGGTGTTTTTTGGGATGACAGGCTCTGAAACTGGCGGGAAATCGGGAAACAACTGATCCATGACCCGATCACGCTTCTTTTGAATCAGATCCCCGTGAATTTCCTTGGCATCGATGCCCGCATCGTAAAGTTTCTTGGCCAGCTTGCGGGCGGCGGCCTTGGTATTGGTGAACACGATGGTGATCGGGTGATCGTCTCGTTTCAGTATCTTGTGCAGCAGGCGAAACTTCTCGGGTCGTTCGACGGTCACGTAAGACTGATCGACCTCG